>JBHLQA010000134.1:0-8067 GCA_048885285.1 Candidatus Odinarchaeota archaeon | reverse complement strand
AAATATCAAATTCGAGAAAAAACGCCTGAAGAAGAAATTGAATCATCTTCTGATAGGAAGATGTATAAAAAAATTAAAAAAGAAAGAATTAAGTTAGATAAAGAAAAGAATGAATGGGAAAAGATCATTAAACAAATTCAAGATTATAAAGATAATGTCGAAGATCTTGAAAAAAAAAGAAAAGAAAAAGAAATTGAAGTAAAAAATCTTCTTGAAAAACGTGAAATTTTACAGGATGAATTAAAAAAAGCAAAGAATCAAGTTGAACAACATAAAAACCAACTTGCTATCAAAGAACGAGAATTCAGAGATAAGATTAGAAAGAAAAATGATGAGTTAGATCAAAAGAATGCTGAATTAGAAAGATATCATGATAAATTAAATAAAATCAAGGAAGATATTGGTAATGAGAAAAGAATTTTAGATAAGGAAAAAATCAGAGCAGAAGGACGTATTAAGGAAATTAAAACAAAACTTCCTGGAATGGAAAGAAAGGAAGAGACTTTAAATAAGAATATCAATGATTTAGAAAATAAATTACCGGATTTAAGAAATCAAATTAAGTATTTAACTAAAGAAAGAGATAATTTAGATAGGGATGTAAATAACCTAAAAAGGGAAACAATTGATGAAAAAAATAGAATTTCTGATGAAAAAAGGAAACTTAAAGATGAACGAGAAAAAAATCGTTATAAAAAACAGGAATTGGATCTAAAAGCACGTGATATAGATAAGAAAAAGGTTGATCTTAAAAAGACTAGAGATAAAGTTGAAAGAGATGTGAAAGATTTAGAAAAAAGAAGACGACAAAATGAAGCAAGATTAAAAGAGTTGCAAAGAAAAATTAATTCAGCAGAGAATAAATTTGATTCATTAAATCGAAAAATTCCAAGTTTAGAGGAGAAATTTAATAGATTAAATAATGATAATAGAAGATTAGAAAAAGAAAAGAGTAGGTTAGATAGTGAAAAAAATCTCATTAAACGTGAAAGAGATAAATTAGAAAAAGATAAGCAAAGATTTCTGAATGAAAAAAGAGATTTTGAAAGAGAATTAAGAAAGGTTAAAACAATACCAAACCATAAAATTAAATCAAAAACTCCTTCAAAATATTAATTACGTGTATTGAAAAATCTATGAAGATAATTGAAGGTATTGAAGGAGATTATCTAGAAACAAAAGAAGATAACTTATTTTTTGATGTAAAAGGTTTAACTCATCCAAATAATTATAAAATTTGCTTTTTAAGATTTTTTCCTCATGCTGAAGGTGAACGCATAAGAAATAACATACGTTACAAAAAGGTGTATGATTTGAGTGAAAGATTTACAATTTTACGAGATAAGTTCCCTAAATATCTTTATTTTTCAAAACAACTTGACTTAGAAGTGCAAGGAGTTGATATTAAGGATATCGCTAAAATTTATACTCCAAGAGATTTTTATGGGAAATTATTAAGAGAAAACAACCTTTCTACTCTAGAAAAAGATTCTAAGAATTTATGTGATTTATTTATTTCAGAAGGGAATCTTAATGAAAATTCCATTGGAATTTCTGGCTCAGCAATGATTGGATTGAATACTGAAGATTCTGACATAGATATATTAATATACGGTACTGAACTTAGTTTAGAATTTCAAAAAAAATTGAAAAATTTATTTGAAAGTACAAATAGATTACGAAAGTATAATATTGATGAATATAAATCCCATTATAATTGGCGTGTGGGTGGTTCAGATATCTCTTTTCAGAATTTTTTAAAATTTGAAAAAAGGAAGCAACATCAAGGGAAATTTGGAGACTATGATTTTTTCATTCGCTATATTAAAAGTCCCAATGATTGGAATGGAAATTTTTATGACTACAAATATAAAAACTATGGACGAATCAAACTAAAAGCAGAGATCATAGATTCTAAAAATTCAATTTTTACACCTTGTTCATATAAAATAGATCCTCAAAAAATTATTGAAAGAAGTGTTAAATCAAAAAATGTAAAGATAAGTGAAATAAATGAAATAAGTTCATTTAGAGGTCGTTTTTGTGAGCAAGCTCAAGAAGGAGAAAGAGTCATGGTTGAAGGAAAATTAGAAAAAGTTAATTTTAAAAATACTGTGAAGTATTATCGAATATTATTAACTGACCAGAAAAAAGATAAAATGCTTATCTTGGATTGAGCTCAAATAATAATGTGTTATTAAAATCTTTTTATTGAAGCATGTTTTTTAATATCTGATGAATAATTATAACGTTGATCTCCATATTCATAGTCCTCATTCAATTGCAGTATCGAAATCATTGAATTTAGATACAATGTATGAAACTTGCAGGAAAAAAGGTTTAAACATTCTTGGAACTGGTGATATATTACAGCCAGAATGGTTCAATTATATGCATAATAATTTAGAAAAGCAAAAGGATGGATCATTTTCATATAAAGACATTTTTTTTATCCTTCAAACAGAGATTGAAGATTTAGAAAGTATACATCATGTAGTTCTATTTCCTGATTTCAATTCGGTTAAACAAATTCAGAATAAATTAAAAAAACATTCTAAAAATATATTTGATGAGTGGGGTGGAAGACCTAGAGTGAATTTATCCCCTCCTGCTTTAGTTGAAGAAATATCAGATTCTGGAGGTATAATTGGTCCTGCCCATGCATTTACTCCTTTTAAAGCGATTTTCCGTCAAGGTAAATTTGAATCTCTTGAAGATTGTTATGAGGGAGCTGCTAAAAAAGTAAGTTTTATTGAATTAGGGCTTTCTGCTAATACAGATTTAGCAGATCGGTTAGAATCGCTAAAAAACGTTACGTTTTTAAGTAATAGTGATGCACATTCACAAGATCCACGTTCTTTGGGAAGAGAATTCAATAAATTTGATATTGATAATCCTTCTTTTGATGAAATTTTATTAGCTTTAAACAGAAAAAATGGAAGAAGGATTAATCTTAATATTGGTCTAAACCCTAAGCTTGGAAAATATTACACTATGTTTTGTAACAAATGCAGAAGAAGGATTTTATTTAAGAATGCAAAAAAGAAAGTGAAATCAATCTTTAATCAATATTCGGTTACTAAGAATTTTGTTATATACTACTCTGATGATCCTATCTCATCAAGATTAGATTATTTAGAACAAGTTTCTAAAAATAAATTGAACTGTCCAGCATGTAAAGAGGAGTTTAATAAAAATTTTAAAATAAAATTAGGTGTAAGTGAAAGAATTGAGAAAATTTCGACATTTTTAGAACCTAAACATCCAGATCATCGACCACCCTATGTTAATGCTGTACCTTTAATTGATATTATTAGATCCATAAAAAATATTAAAAGTACAAATAGTAAAACGGTTTTAAATCAATATAATAGGATAATTCAAGAATTTGGTACAGAATTTGAAATTTTAATAGATATTCCGATTAGTAAGGTTGAAAATTTTGATCCTAATATAGCTTCAGTTATACAGGCTCTTAGAAATAATGAAATCGAATATACTCCAGGAGGGGGAGGTACATATGGTCAAATCAATTTACAATTATAGAAATAAACTAGATTAATGTCAGATAAGATGTTCATCATACATTATTTAGAAAAAAGAGTATGAAAGAAATTCTTAATAATTTAAATCGAGAATTCTAAATCTAACTTTAAAAGCTCCCCACATTTATTGCAGGTTAACCAATCGAATACTTTAAAGGAAACGACCATCATCTCCATTTCCTTCCTTAGAAATTGATTTCTAAACGTTTTTTTATAATCACCATTTGGACAAGTGATTATTGCCCTAACTTTTATTAGATCATTACTCTTTGAGCTTTCCAGAGTCTCTTTGCTACTAGTTTTTGTGTTATCAATTTCCATATTTTATCTTTCCCTTAAAGTATGTTTAACATGATAACAAAGACTTATAAATTTTATTCAAATATTCATTGTCTTTTATTTCAGAAGTAAAAACAGATCAACAGAAAATACCTTTAAAAGATTTAAGGTTGAATATTTTACCGATATTATCTTCATATTACTGTTATTATTATTTAATCAATATTATCTTTATATTATACTGATATCTTTCTTGATGATATATCATGAGTGTTGATGATATTTTAGAATTGGCTAAAAAACGATCTTCGGTTAGAGATAGATTTAATCAAATTGCTCAGCAGAATCAGAATCCCAATACAAATCCTACCTGTGATGATGATAAATATTTAGCAGATCTCCTCAAAGTTTTAAAAATTAAAACATATGTAGTTGGTGTTGGGGGGGCCGGTAATAATACCGTTTCACGATTAGAAGATATGGGAATTACTCATGCGGAATCTGTTGTAATCAATACTGATGCCCATGATTTATACTATTCTAATTCGAAACATAAAATTCTAATTGGAAAAGAACGATGTAGTGGATTAGGGTCAGGAAATGATCCTCGAGTCGGCGCTGAAGCTGCAGAAGAAGATCGTAATCGACTAAATCAAACATTAAACGCGGATATCGTATTTCTAACGTGTGGTTTAGGTGGTGGTACTGGTACAGGAGCAGCCCCCATTGTAGCAGAAGAAGCAAAGAAGAATAATGCTATTGTTGTCACTTTTTGTTCACTCCCGTTTAAGTCTGAAGGAAAACAAAGATCTGAAAGAGCACAATTAGGTCTAAAAAACTTAGCCAAATATTCTGATTTTCTTATTCCAATTCCAAATGATAATTTATTAGGGATTGTAGGAAAAATTCCTATGATTACTGGGTTTAAAATTATGGACGAGGTTTTAATAAGAAATATAGGTGAAGTTGTAAATTTAATTAATAACTGCGGTTTAGTTAATATAGATTTTGCTGACGTGAAAAAGACTCTTCTGGAAAATCCTGCTGGAAAGTATCCCTCGGGATTGGTGGGTATAGCAGAGTGTATCGGAGATGAGGCAGATCTAGTTGAAAAAGCAAGATTAGCTTTAAATAATCCTCTATTACAACCAGATCCACATCAAGTGAATAGATGTTTAGTATCAGTAACAGGGGATCACACTTTAACATTATCTAAGGTTGATAAGGTAGTATCTACTATTTCAAATGAGATTCCTGAAGAGGCTCAATTAAAATTTGGAGTTCAAAACAATCCTGATATGGGATCTAAAATAAAAATTATGGTTTTAGCAAATGGTCCAGTATCTCCTTACGTACGAGCTGCTGTAGATTCAGATGTCAGTTTTTTACAGTCAAATATAGTTGGATTTTAAGATAAATGTGGGGATTACTTTTCTATTTTTCATAAATTTATCAATATTTATTCATTTTTACCACTAACTATAATTAGATTAAATCGGAATTTTTAAAAAATGAATAATCAAGAAATGCCTAAAGAAGAACTTATAAGAGCAATTCGCATGTTTTTAGATGAGAGAAAAGTTTTAGTTCTCTGCACTTGCAGCAATAATGTTCCACGAGCAACACCAATGGATTTTTACACAGAGAAAAATAGTTTTAACATTTACGTAGGTCCAGCTCCTGGAAGAAAAGTAAAGAATATCGAAGAAAATCCCATAGTAAGTATTGGTATCTATACTCCAATGTCTGAAGGAAAGATCCAAGGCATGCAAATTACGGCTTCGGGTAAAGAGAGATTAATATTTATGAGGGAAGGTGACGAAGGTTTTAATGAAGCGCAAAAAATAGTCCGTGGTAAAAGGAAACTACTTTTAAAAATCATTCCAGAAAAGATTGAACTTTTAGACTATGGTTTCATTAAGCAAGGTTATTCTAGACTTCAAAAAATCGATTTAAATTAAACAAAATTATAGAATTACTTTCTTTATTTTTAAGTAAGAGTTCCTAAAATTAAAAAAAAGAATACTGTTAATAGAATTTTTTTTATGAAAAACTCAATTTAGTAAATTTAAAATAAAATTGTTAAGAAATAAAAAAATAAAATAACCTACTTAAATATCTTAAAGATTAAATAATTATAACTAACGATTTTAACATTTGTTTTAGACTTTTCTAATAGCTAGAATTTACTTATATAATTATGATGAGGTTTAAATAAAAAGCTTTCAATACAAATAGTATATTTTAAAATTTGTTTTTCAACATAATTAAAATAAGAATAAAAGATGAAAATGTCAGAAGCAGATGTTATTATCGTTGGAGGAAGTCTAGCAGGTGCTTCTTTAGCAGTTAATTTATCAATCAAGAGACAATTAAAGATTACTATAATTGATCGTTCTAAGAGAGAAGAAATTGGAAAGAAATGTTGCGGAGATGTTTTTTCGAGAGACTGGAAAGAAAATCACATTCTAACTCCTAGGGAGAATGAAATTTATGGTATTTGGAAAAACCAATATGTAATTATACAGGCAGATGATACCTACGCTAAATCACCTTTTACAGATGCACTTGTGGTAAATCGACTTAAATATAATCAACGATTATTAAAAGATGCGGAAAACAATGGTGTTAAGATAATTCCTGATAGAAAAGTTATAAGAACTATAATTGAAGATGATTATATTGTTGGTATCGTTGCGATTAATCAAGAGACAAAAGAAGAAGAAACTTTTAGAGCAAAATTAATTGCTGATACTTCTGGTTTTGCCCATGTAGTCCGAAAAAACATTCCCGAAACAAAATTTCCTAGATTAGAAAAGAAAATATCTTATATGGTTGATGGATATAGAGAAATCCTAAAAGTCAAAAAGGATTTAGAAACATATCTGTATATGAACCTTCCAGAATTTTTACCCATTGGATCATATTTTTGGCTAATGAGTCAAGGAAAAGGGCGAGTAAATGCAGGTATTTATCTACGAAATAATGAAACTAAAAAAGAAAAAATCAAAATTGTAGATACATTCAAAAAAATATTACATAAGCAATATTATACTGAAGATCAATATGAAGTAGAAGACGCAAGTGGATGTCCAATTCCTTCAGTAATTCCTCTCACAAACATTGTAGGAAATGGTTTTGTAACATTTGGAGATGCTGGTACTCAAGCATGCCCATTAGTTGGAGAAGGAAACAGATATGCGCTGTTGACAGGGGAATCAATATCTGAAGTAATAATAGAAGCATTTGAAAAAGGAGATCTCTCTGAATCTGGACTTTGGGAATCAAATAAGGTAGTTCAAGACATAACAATTACAAATATCATTGCATATTTTCGATTGATGGCATTTAAAGAGTTTGGAACTGAAGGATTAAAATTGTTATTAGAAAGAATTCCTGATCAAATAGGTGCTTTCTTTTTAAATGAAAAACTTTCATTTTTCGAACAATTAAATGCAGCTTTTAAACTAAGGGAGAAAAATATATTAAAAGCATTAATTAAGATTCAATTAACCACAAGAAAACTTAAGAAGCTATTTAAAGAATATCCAGATAGCCCAGAAAATTATTCAGTGTGGAGAGAAAAATTTCTCGATTTAGTAGATAATTTTGAGGGGTCAAGAAAAACCCTCCTTGTCTCCCAATAAAATAATTTTTTTTAAAGTAATAAATTTTTGACCCATTCTTTTTTTAAAATATTCTGAATATGAACAAACATCTTTATAAAATCTTTTTACACTTCTATTTTAGTTCTCTAAGAAATATATTCTAATATAATCAAGTGATTTCCTATAAATATATTATAAAATCTTCGATAAAATTCTCTATAAGAAAGATTGAACTCTTAGACTATGACTTCATTAAAAAAGATTATGCTAGACTTCAGTTTATTGATATAAATTAATAAGAATGATTTAAAAATCTGAATTCTTAAAGAATAGCTATAAAATAAAAATAATTAAAAGGGGGATTTTTTTAATTTAATATTCTATTTTTAATAAGCTTCAATTTCTTCTTAGGTTTCACCTTTCCACTTTCAACATTTTCTGTCCTCTGACTTAAGATTATCTTTAGATTATCAGCTAAACTCCCAAGTTTATTAGCAGTTGCTAAAATCTCTTCCATTGATGCGGTTTGTTGTTCAGTAGAAGCACTAATCGATTCATTGGTTGAAAATGTTTCTTCTATTTGTTGAATAATTGTATTAATCTTAAGAGTTGATTCTCCTACTGCCGATTTGGAA
>JBHLQA010000133.1:0-8070 GCA_048885285.1 Candidatus Odinarchaeota archaeon | reverse complement strand
AGAAGAAAAAGAAAAGCCTCAACACTTAGAAAAATTTTATTTTTATAATATTTTTCACTGAAAAAAAACTCAGGATTGTTAAATTTAGATAAATAATCAGAAAGATTTTCAAATTCCTCTTTTGATATTAAAAACTTTAAGCCTACTTGCTTTTTTTTAAAATAGAAAAAGTTTGTGCCCCAATCTAAAGTATCAATTAAAATGTGAATAGAATAAGAAATTCCACCTAAAATTAAAACAATCCAATTAAAAATAAATCCTAAAAGTAGGATAATTAGGCTTGGAATAATTGAGTGGGTTATTAGCATCCTATGATTATTATCCATTGCAAATTTTGATAAAAATACATCAAAATCACATATAAATGAAAATAACACTATAATAGAGAATTCCATGAGATTAAACTGAAAAAAGTAATTGAAAATTGAAGCGATGATAACTCCTATTGCAAAATGACTATTTATGTGCATAAATTTTAATTCCTATCAAATAATCAATAAATGTATTTTTTTTTCTTAATTCTTTTTAAAACTGCCTTTTTTGTTTCAAATCCTGCAGGACCTTTTTTTTCAACAAGAAAAGACGCTGCTGCGGAGGCTAAGTAAGCTGCCTTTTCTATTGATTTCCAAGATTTATTCGAATGAATAAATTCATAGAAAAATATAGAAAAATATACATCCCCCGCACCAGTTTCATCCAATACCCTTTTGGGTTTAAAAGCAGGAATTTTTAGAATGTTTTCACCTCTTCTAGTGAGCATCGACCCTTTTTCTCCTAATGTCATAATGTATATTCCATTATTTTTGTATTTATAGCAATGAGTTATGATATCATTATAATTTTCGCTTTCTCCCGCGAGAATTTTCATTTCTTCCTCTGAACCTTTCAAGATTATTCTATCACCTATTAAATCTATAATTTTTTGCATATTAACTATGATTTCTTCATCGTAAACATATTTAACTTTACCATCATTTTCAATTTTTCTTATAAAACCCTGTAAATCTATACCTATATATGTTTTAGGAAATTCCTTTAAAATTTTAGAAATATATTCATAAGAGATCTCGTTACATAATGGTACTAAAACGAAAGCATCAGGAGGATCTCTAAAAAATTCTGTTGGTATGTCATTAAAATCTAGATTTGGACTTCTAGAGTTAAGTGTTAAGCTTCTTCCGTGATCAAAATAATCAAGAACAAAATTTGTATTTTCTGTTTGAGAGTATTTAATTCCACTTAAATCAATATTTTTGTTCTTTATTTTATCTAATAACGAAATATTAAAATTTAATTTTCCAATATGAGAAATTATTCTTAATTCAACATTATTAGTATATTTACTTAATGCTAATGAACAGAAAGTAGTACTACCTCCTAAGCTAGGTTTGTTCAATCGTTTAAAACGAATGATATGATCAATTGCAAAATGACCCGCAAAAGTTATAGAGGCACTGTCAATATTTTGTCTATTCATTTATGAGGATTTTAATTTTTCAATAAGGTTATTCTTTTCTTCTATTGTTATCTTTAACTTATTAATTTTATTCTGTAAATCATCAACCAGATATTTCATTGTTGTTTCTTCACCCGCAGGTTGAGCTTGCTGATTACTTTTAAGATCTACAATTAATTTTTCTTTTTCTTCCAATTGTGCTTGGAGATTATTTATTATTTTTTCCTTTTCGTTACTTTCAGCAGTTTCTGTTACTTCTTGCTGTTTTTTTTGTAAGGATGTCTGTATCTGAGTAAGTTTTGATTTAAGATCTTCATTTTCTCTCTTAAGATCTCTTAACTCATCTGGTTTTAATTGGAATCCTCGACTTTTTATTGATCGTTCAAGTTCAGATTTTTCACTATTTAATTTTTCAACAATTTTTTTATATTTATTAAGATCTGATTGAAGATCTTGACATAGTATTTCTAAAGTAGCTGATGAGGATTCTATTGATTTAGATTTTTTTGCAACTGTTTTTGGTTCTTCTACTGGAACAATATTCTCAAGTGTTTGCTTTTTTATTTGTTCTGCTGACTGTTGATT
The DNA here is from genome assembly GCA_048885285.1 of Candidatus Odinarchaeota archaeon. GTDB lineage: Archaea > Asgardarchaeota > Lokiarchaeia > Sigyniarchaeales > SOKP01 > Loki-b32. The sequence goes on along the minus strand of JBHLQA010000133.1, from coordinate 6,029 downwards.
TAATAATTTATTTTTTTTCATTAACTCATTTATTTTTTTTTCTTGATCAATAATTTGGTTTTTCTTCTTCGATAATTCAGATCGTAAATTATCAATTAAAGCGGAATTCATTTCAGAATCTTTCTCTGCAGAAGTTTTTTCAATAAGTTTTGATACCTTTGAAGCTGTTTCTAATTTTATTTTTAATTCAGTAATTTCGGTCTCTTTATTTTTCAAATTAGTGTCTTTTTCAGCTAAATTTTTTTCTAAGACTGTTAACTTACTATTTAACATTACATTTTTTTCTTGAATTTCGTTTAATTTGTTTTCATCAATCTCTCCAGCTTTTTCTAATCTTTCCTTTAACTTTTTGTTTTCTTCGATTACATTCTTAACGATTTCTTCTGTTTTTGTGATTAATTCTACATTTTCTTTAATTTTAGTTCTTAATTCCTCATTCTCTTTTTCAATTTCTCTCATTTTGTTAATAGTCTCATCAATTTGACTAGGGGACTTTATCTCCCCTTCCATTTTTTTTCTCCAAAGACTAATGAAATCCTCTACTTTTTTATTATCTTCTGGCATTTTCCTTTAAAACTTTTTTTATCCTAATTAAATGAATTTTTTATTGGTTTATTTCACTAAGATACCTGAAAAATATCCTACACAATATCCACTAATATTTCCTGTTTTTTCTGAACTTGTATAGTACTGTAATAATTTACCCTTACTTACATTTAAATTTTTAGAAATTAATATAAGAGAAGCAATAGTTTGAGGTCCACACACTGTTGTTTTTGAGGCGGTTTCAATTACTTTTTCAGGGTTAAGATCATTAAATGCCTCAATTACTTTTTGATCAATCTGTTTAAATTGCATTAATTGTTTAGAATCATGGATTTCTTTATGAGTCATATCAGAAGAAGCGATGATTACTATGTCTTTATCAAATGAATCAATAGCTTTAGAAATATCATTTGAGATTCGATTTAAAGTATTTAAATCCTTTGTAGAAATTATGATTGGTATAAATTTTATATCTTTTTCTTGGGAACAGTATTTAATAAATGGTAATTGAACTTCGATGTTATGCTCTCTTCCAAAAGGATAACCAATGAATGCCGATTCATCATTTTTGATAATATCACTATATTCTAGTATTTTTTTAGATAATTCTCCATCAATACTGATATTCCCTAAAGGGGTTTCCCATTCACCCTCATCCATTAAAGCAATTTTGCCATAACCAATATGATCTGTACCTAAAACTATTACAGTATCCGGTATTCTTTCTTTAAACACATTAAAATAGGTAAATGCAGCGCAACATCCAGAATATATATATCCAGCATGAGGAGAAACACCTCCGACTATAGTTCTTTGATCTTGGTTTAAAGTTACAGGTTCTTCTCCGGGTCCAAACTCAGTATTTATAAAAGATTCTTTTAATATATTAATTAGGTCTGGTTTATAACGTGGATAAAAGCTACCAGCTACAGCAGCCTTTCTTACAACCATTTTTTTACCACGAGTTTTTTTGTTTTTAATATTTTAAATATAAATCTTTAGAATTATATATTTTCATCTAATACTAGATAAATTGAAAGATTTATTAAATTATTTTTAATATTTTTTTAATAATGAACCAAGCAAACGATGATCAAATCTCTCTGGATGATATTAAAGTACCAGATAAAATCCCAACGAAATTTATCAATTCAAGAGTCATTATTTTCAATCCTTTATATGCATCATATTTATATGTCAAAAAAGGATTTTTTGGTTCTCCTTTAGGTATAAGTAAACCGAGATTAGAATATTTTTCAAAACCAAGTGAACTCTCTCTAATAGAAGCATATTATTTATTGGAACGTGATGAAATTATTATTCATCATGTAAAAGAGAACAAAGTTTTGGAACCAAAGGAATTTTATGAGATTGCTACTAAAATTCACCATAAGTTTGCAGAGAAATATGTTATTTACAAAGATTTAAGGGAAAAAGGATATATTCCAAGACCTGGACTTAAGTTTGGAGCCGATTTTGTTGTGTATAAAAAAGGACCTGGTATTGAACATTCACTTTTTATGGTTCATGTATTACCTCATGATTCTGAAATTACAGCTATTGATATGGTTAGAGCGGGTAGATTAGCAACATCAGTGAGGAAAAAATTTGTTATAGCAAACCCACTAACTAAATCATATTATTTCTTTGAATGGTTTAAACCGTGAACTACACACAGCCTAAAGGCTGTGGTTTCCTACGAGTGCACAACCACTTCTAGTACGGGTTGGTCTGTATGTCGTAGAAAACCATTCCATTGTGTTAGGAATGATTCCTCGTTCACAGAGGATTTATGCGATAGGTATTCATATTTATGCTTTGATACTAAAAACCGAGTCATGATATTAATTGCTGAGTTGAGATCTCGGTCAATATGATTTCCACAATCGCATATAATAGTTCTTTCGAAAACTAATATTTTTTTGAGTTTTCCGCATTTACAACAGGCTTTTGTAGTCTTGGACTCATCAATTCTTATTACTCTTTTACCTATCTTTTCCGCTTTATAGGTTAAGAATTCAACAAACCTTGACATATAACCTGTGTTTTGAACCGAATGGTTGAGGGTTTTGTTTATTTTATTCTTTTTAGCATTCCCTGTTCTTTTTTTTTTTTGAGCCATCTTTTTTATTTGTAATTTTCCCACTACAATCGTATTTGCTTTCGTGTTAGAAACAATTTGTTTTGAAAGCCAATGTTGGAAATCCCTAAGTTGATAAGAACGTTTCCTGATCATCTTTTTCCATTTTTCATTGTACCAATGCCATTTATTGCTATATTTTTTACAATGGTCTCGTTTTGATTGAACCTCTTCAATTTTCTTTTTCCAGTATAGGTCTGCTCTTTTGTTAGTAAATTGTACTGATTTTCCAAAAAGGTTAATCCCTACAATCTGGTTTATGCCTAAATCAAATGCTTGATAGAATTGATTGTCGCTATATTTAGGGACTTCAACCTCATAGCTAAATGAAACAAACCAATTTTTATTAACGAAAAAAATCTCTACTTGTTTAACCCTACCTTCTGGAATGAGATGAGAAGGAAATGTAAACTCAAGAACCGTTTTAGAAGGATACTTATGGGAGAATGTGAGTTTATTTTCCTGTAATTTGAACCCTGATTGATTATAACAGAGCGTAGTGAAATGCTTCTTGCCTCTAAATCGGGGTGGTCTCGCATCCTTATCTCCTTTTTTACATAGAGCATAAAACGATTTATAATTAGAATCAAGTTTTTTAAGTATAGTTTGGAGAACTTTTGAATATACCCATTTATACTCAGGATATTTCTCTTTTAATGAGGGTAACCCTCTCGATTGATCTAAATACCCAATATAATGTCTCTCTTGCTTTGATTTATCCTTATTTTGGTGCCAATTTTCTATTCTTTCAGCCAACGCAAAATTGTATAAAAGCCTACACTTCTCTGATAATGCCCATAGAATATACTCTTGCTCCTTAGAAGGAAAAATCCGAATCTTTTGTGTTAGGATCATCATTTAAATAATGAATATCATGAGTTTAAAAAGAGTAGTGCCTAACAATTTATTGATTCTCATCTTATGTTGAATTTATTACACCTGTAAATGTGAGAGTTTTCTTGAACAACGATGATAAAAACAACTAATTACTCTAAAGGTTTTTTATCATTAGATGGAGAAAATTCTAAATTGTTTAATTATTCTATCTTTTAATTGTTGTATTTGATGAAACTCACTATTTTTAATAGTATTTCGAATTCTCAATATTTCATTGATAATATCTGAATTTAACAAATCCTTAATTAAAATTCCTTGATTTATGAGATTATTACCCTCATTATAGATTAAGAGAATTAATTTAATTATCCCTAATAGTTTTTTAGTAGCGGTATAATTATCAATTTCATCAAAAGCACTTTGTATTAAAAAACCATTTTTAATCAATTTTGATACAAAAAGAATGAGTTGTTGACTTTCAGTCAAGTTTCTTTCTCCTACTAATTGGATTATATATTTTAAATCTTGTTCTTTAGATAAAATATCATTCACTTGATTTCTGCATTCCATCCATTCAATATCAATTTCTGACCAATTGATATCCCTTTCATACCACCAATTTGCAATGTAAGTAGGATAATTAGAATACGAATTCATCCAATCAATTGCAGGATAGTGTTTCAAATAAGCTAATTTCGAATCTAAAGCCCAAAAAGCTTGAACTAATCTTTTAGTTGTAGCAGTTACTGGTTCACTGAAGTCCCCAGCAGGCGGTGAAATTGTACCTACAATTGTTAAAGATCCTTGTCTTCTGTTTCCTTGATGATCCATTCCAAATGTTTCTACAACACCAGCTCTCTCATAAAAACTTGATAGTTTTGTCGGTAAATAAGCAGGGTATCCTTCTTCTGCAGGCATTTCTTCCAATAACCCTGAAATTTCCCTCAATGACTCTGCCCATCTAGAAGTACTGTCCGCAAGAACTGCAACGTTATAACCCATATCTCGATAATATTCTGCAATTGTGACCCCAGAAAATAAACTAGCCTCTCTAGCTGAAACTGGCATATTAGATGTATTAGCAATTAATATGATATGTTCTAACAAAATACGTCCTGTTCGAGGGTTTTCTATCTCAGAAAATTGTCTTAAAACGTTTGCTATTTCATTTCCTGGTTCTCCACAACCGATAAATACAACAACATCAACATCGCTCCATTTAGCTAATGATTGCTGGATTACGGTTTTTCCAGTTCCAAAACCCCCCGGAATCGCTATAGTACCCCCTTTAGCTACTGGGAATAATAAATCTATTACACGCAATCCAGTAATTAACGGTTCTTTTGGTTCTATTTTTTTCTTATAAGGTCTATTTTTTGTTATTGGCCATTTTTGCAGCATAGAAAGAGATTTTTCTTTACCATTTTTTTTCACTCTATAGATTTCATCTAAAATAGTATAATCACCCTCACTAGCGACAAACGATAGTGTCCCCGAAATAGAGGGGGGTACCATAATTTTATGTTCTAAGAATTGTGTTTCTTGTACAGTACCAATAATATCTCCACTGTTTACGTTATTATTTACATCCCTTAATGGTTTAAAATGCCATTTTTTGGTTCTCGATAATGGAAGATACTTAATTCCTCTTTCCAATTTTCCAGAATCATTCTTTTCAAAAATCTTTTCTAATGGTCTCTGAATTCCATCAAAAACATGTGATAATAAGCCTGGAGCCAATTCCATAGATAAGGGTTCATGCAAACTTATAACTTTTTCATTTAATTTAACTTTTATTGTATCTTCAAAACACTGCGCTATTACATGATCAGAAAAGATCTGGATGATTTCACCCAAAATATTATGATTAGTTATTTTTATTAAATCATAAAGACGTACATGATCTTCCAATCCCTTAATCTCAATAAGCGAACCAAGTATACTTGATATATATCCATGATTAGATTTAATATTTGAATCTTTTATATACATTTAATTTTCCTCAAAATTCATAACATAATTATTTTAACGGTTGTCTACAAAAAGGGCAAGTTTTTACGAAACTTGGAACAATATTTCCACAATTCTCGCACTTATTGATTAATGGTTTACGATAATTAACATTTAGATTAACAGGTTTGATTATTTGTTGTTGACTCTCCATTTCATCTTTTACATTACTCTCAGTTTTTACTTTTTTATAACTAACATTTTGATTTTTCGTTCTATCTGGAAACATTCTAGAATAAAGAGATTTTTTATTTCTTCTGAAAAAAGGACCAATTGTAGCCAAAAAGATAAAAATAATTAGTAATACCGTTATCGCCGGATGTGCACGAAATTCGATGAAGAGGTAAAAAAAGAAAAGTAGTATAATAAAAAATATCAAAAAAATGACTATTCGACTAATCATTTTTTTTTGAATATCTTTCTTTTCATTTAATTCATTTGACATTAGGAGATACTAATCTTTATTTTTTATTTTATCTATCATATATTCAATAAT
>JBHLQA010000132.1:0-8095 GCA_048885285.1 Candidatus Odinarchaeota archaeon | reverse complement strand
AAAACCAATCCAATTCTGATATATCATATTGATGCTTCTGATCTCGCAGCAATAACAGCAGTTGAAGTTGCGATTCAAGAACCTATCGCATTATTTAGAGCACAGACAGATATGATGGCAAATTTTACTATTATGGTACCTTATTTAGAATTTGATGTCCCTTTTTGGGAATCAGCAATTTTAAATTATGCCATCCCTTTAATTCTACCCATCATAATTCTTGGAACTACAATGAACTTAACTTCTCTTTCAATAGTTTCCGAAGGTCCACTTCCTCGAATGCTTATTACTCCAACTGCTAAAAGAGAAATCATTTTAAGCAAGTTAATTGCTAATTCTGCAATTATGCTACTTCAATCCACAGAGATTTTTATATTAACTGCATTTTTTGGACTGTATAGTTTGGGTTCATTATTTTTTTTCTTTTTAGTACTTATAATGATCGGTTTTAGTGGAATCTGTATTGGGTTATTCATTTCTGCGTTAAGCCCTACAGAACAAAGTGCTAATCAAATGTATCTAATTATGTTTATTGTTATAATCCTTTTTTCGGGAAGTATACTTCCTTTAGGTGAAACGGAAGGAGGTATGCAAATTTTTATGAATATGCTTCCATTATCAAATGCAGTTCCATTAATAACAGAAATAACATTAAAAGGATTATTTCCTAATATAATAAGTATATTTTGGCTTAATCTGAGCTCTTTAATTTATGTATCTTTAGCATATTTCATCTATATGTTTAAGAAATTAGAGGTGTAGTATAGTTAAAATCAAAAAAAAACCTTTAAAGTTGGATAAAAGTAAGGTTAAAGAAAAGTTTTCAAATATCAAGCCAAAATTTGAGAAGATAAAAAGGAAAGGATCCAATTTAAAGCCTAATTTTAATAAATTCATTGAGAATTTTTTAAAATTAAAAAATAATGCTCGAAGAATCTTAAAACAGGTTAAAAAAGAATTTAGGCTTTTATGGACTGATAAATTTAATCTTTTTCTCGCTATCGTATTACCTCCTTTAATAATAGTATTATTAGGATTTACGATGACAGATACCCCCCCAGAAACACAATCAATTCCTTGTATGTTAATATCATACGATTCTAATATAGTTATTAACCAAAATGATCTAACAGAGTCCTATTTGGACAATTACACCATCCCATATGTAGAGGCTGTAAATAAGTCGATTATGCTTGATCTAGTTCAATTTTATAATGCAACTGAAGAGATTTATGCAATGGAAACGGCCAGAAACGCTTTAATATCAGGGGAGATCTCCATTATATTATCATTACCTGTTGATTTTACGGAGTTACTTAAATTTGGCTTACCAGGATTAATTGATTGTGTTCCAGATGCCTCAGAAATCCAGTTTATTCAACAGAGTCTTAACGCTGTTTATGATTCAATTAAAATATTTGTAAATGAGAATAATCTAACACCCCAATTTGAGCTTCATGGATTTGAGGAGTTTATTATTCCTGAAGGATATAGCCATAATTTCAATTCTAGCATTATAATCGCCCTTTCATTCATGGTTTTTGGTATAGCTTTAGTATTATCAATATTAGTAGTTGTTCAAGAGAAACCGATTGCACGATTATTACTTACTCCAGTAAAGAGATCAGAAATTTTATTAGCTAAATATATTACATATACCCTAGTTTTACTAGTTCAAGTCACTTTAATGGTAATTAGTGGTTTGTCAATGGGGTTATATATAGCGGGTACTCTAGAAGATTTATTTCTTGCCTTGTTCATAATTGGTTTTTCTGGAGTAAGTATGGGTGTTTTCATTAGCTCATTAAGCAAAACAAAAACTCAAGCAAATCAGTTATTTCTTGCTGTTTTTCTTGTTGCCGTTCTTTTAAGTGGAATTTTTATTCCTATTGAAGGTATGCCATTCTATTTGCAAATTATTGCATATATTTTGCCTCTATCTCATGGAGATCCTTTAATTCGTGGTATAATCCAAAAAGGACAGTCAATTCTGGGATTACACTTCTTTTGGTTATTAGCTATTAGTTTAGTCTTGACAATTGTTTCATTTATAGTATTTAAAAGGAGAAAGTATGAGGTGTAGACGATTAGTTCTCTTGAAACAAAAAAAAGGATGGTAAATGTAAAAAATTTAAATGTTAAATTTGGAGAAAAACATGTAGTTCATGACGTTAGCTTTACTGTTGATAAAGGAGAAATAATAGGTTTATTTGGCATTTCAGGAGCAGGAAAGACAACCATAGTCAGAGTAATGACCTGTCAAATTGAAAAAAAACATTGGTCAGGGGACGTGAAGGTAACGGGTTTATCCCCCGATAAAAAGAGTAATCATTCAAAGATCCTTAGTAATATCGGATATGTTCCACAACTTGAAATGTTAAATTTGTATTTCGAATTAGATCCAATGGTAAATGTAGAGGTCTTTACCTCTACATATGGAATGAATAAAAAAAATGCTAAAGAAATAGCAGAAAAATTATTTAAAATCCTTGATATTCCAGAAGATACCTGGAAAAAGAAAGTCGAAAAGATGAGCGGTGGTGAAAAGAAACGGCTGTCAATGGCTATCGGCTTGATTCATAATCCAGATGTCTTATTCTTAGACGAGCCTACAACAGGCGTTGATGCCTCGAAACGCTATGATATCCTTAGCTATTTAAAGAAATTAAATCAAAAGTTGAATACAACAATGTTTATAATTACTCATGATTTAGAAGCAGCATTAATATGTGATAAAGCAGCAATTCTAAGAGATGGGAGGTTATTAGAGTTTGATACATCTCAAAACCTGATATCTTCCTTACCAAGTGAAGGATTGATAGCTAGGTTTGCAATTCAAAATCTAAATGAAAAAATAATTGCATTTATAGAGAAATTTCCGCCTATAAAGAGAATAATAAGAGTAGGAAATGAAGCAATTGAGGTTTTAATGGAAGATTTTGATGAAAATCTATCAAAATTAATTGAGTATATGTTAGATAATAATATTACAATAACTTCAATGAGTAGAGATCTTGCTACTTTTAGAAGATACTTTCAAATTAGAATATTGCAGGAGGAAGAAAAAGAAATAACTTTGAAGGATGTAAAGGTGATTAGAAAATAATTGATTTGGGCCACAAAACAAAACGATTGTTAAAAAATATCTTATTTTTAGGAATTCTAATAAGTGTTCCAATTATATCTATCATTTTAGTTAATATTCCTTATATTGAATATATTGAAAATCAAGATGTTCGATTAATTAAAGACAATGCTGTTTTTTTTACATGGACTCATCAAAATGATGATGGATTGTTTATTGAACCTACTTTAGATTCTAATTTTAGAGCAATTGATTCAATAAATTTTACGTTTGCTAGTTTATCTTCATCCGATATAGTGAATCCAAATAATATTTCAAATAAAAATGTGAAAGAATATAAACCAAATATATTTTTTGATTACATTTTTGAAAAACAAAACATAGATGGTTCGTATTCAGATATAGGAGGATTTGGCAATATGGTGTCTACGTATCAAGCAATAAAGATGTTAGAAATTGCAAATCACTCATATTTGCAAAATAAAATTCAGCAAAATCAGACAGTTAACATTTTAAATTATCTAAATAATTCGCTCAACAAAAAAGAAGGTGGGTTTAAGTCAATTCCCTTTTTAAATATCACGGATTTAATATCTACTTCATGTGCAATTGATTTAGCTAATACTTTAAACGGGGATTTCATTCTTAGAAATGATAATATTTCAAAATATATTAATTCCACATGGCTAGTAGGAAGTTATAAATTGACAAATGATGCTTTAAGTATAGCAACAGCTGAAACAACCTATTACGGTATTCAAGCATTTTTAGGAATGAATATGACCTATACTCTAGCAGAACTGACTGCTATTTATAGCTATTTTAATTCGCTATATAATGTTATAGATTATGGTTTTTCTAATATTTTAAGTGGCTCTTCTGATGTCCAATCAACATATTATGCTTTATCATCATTAAGGAGATTAGGTTTACCTCTTCCTTTGTTATTTGATGAGCAAAAGACTCTTTCTTTTATACTTAATTGTTCAAATGAAGATGGAGGTTTTCATTCAAATCCATATTCTAATGGTAATTCCGATTTTATATCAGGGTGGGCTGCTATGAAATCAATTGATATTCTTAAATTAGAGCCCTTAACTAAAAATAACCTTGCTGATATTCGAGAAGCAACTCTTAATTATTATGAATGGCTTCATTTTTTTCAAGGCCAAAATTCATTATTCGGAAGCACTACAATAGAGGCAAATTTTAACGGAATTTCAGCCCTTTATAATTATAATCCTGAAATATTTACTGAATTTATAAATAAAGAGATTATGAATGAAGAAATATTAAAGAACATAACAAACTTTGTTGAAAGATGTTATAATCCATATAATGGTGGATTTTCTTCTTCTCCTGGTGAAAATGCCACTTTATATGCAACATATTGTGGATTAAATATCTATGATAACCTTCTTCCTTTTACAAATAAGTGGCCTAACGATTATCAAACTGGAAATATTACAAATTATTTAGCTAATCTTCAAAATCCAGATGGAGGATTTAGCGTCGGTCAAGATGTAGAAGCTGTTTTAAACATGTATGGTGCATTCTATCAAATATTTTTATATTTAATTAATTCAAATATGTCAACTATAGAAAGTACTTATTGGGCTTTACATTCCCTAGAACTGATTGATGGATTAAACAATATTGATCATATAAATCTTACGCATTGGATGAGATCATGTCAAAATCCAGACGGTGGGTTTTCTTTATTTATTGGATTTCATAGTGATGTTATTTCAACTTATTATGGTTTAGAGATCTTTACTGATTTATTAAATTCTGAGCCATTAGCTAAAATAGCCGCTATTGAGTTCCTAAAAAACTCACAAACTTCAGATGGCTCTTTTTTAGTTTTACCCGCTTTTGGGGCTTATCTTGATTTACCATCGAACTTTTTAATTACATATTTTGGATCAAAAGGGCTTTATGATTACAGATTTCAGCCAGAAAATATAAAAACTACTTTAAATTGGTATATTCAATGTGTTAGTTATAATACAGGAGGAGTGGGTGACAATCCGGGATTTGGAGGTGATTTAAGAAATGTGGCTAATGCAATTATTATTGTGGATGAATTGCAATATGATCAGAGCTTTGATTCAAAACCTTGGACCCTGTTATTAACATATATTCTACTTATTGAAGCCGCAGGTATTGGATTATTTATATTGTTAAAACTCTATCAACGGCTTTCAATACCACAGAGGATTAAATTATTATTAGGAATTGGAGGGAAACTTAATGAATCATATTTAGAGAAGTATCCTGCTATTAATTGTGAAAATTTAAGCATTTTTGCTGGAGGAAAATTAATAGTTGATTCAGTTTCTATGAATGTAGAACATGGAAAAATATTGGGTATTTTAGGAGAAAGTGGGGCGGGTAAATCAACCTTTATTAAAGGTTTATTAGGTATGAGAAAAACCACAGGATTTTGCCAAATTTATGGAATGAATATGAATAAGAGAACTTCAAGAAGAATTCGACCTATATATGGCTATGTTCCTCAAGATTTAGGGAAAATTTATCAAAATTTTACAACTTTTGACAATTTATTATATTTTGGGGGTCAATATGGTCTAACAGAAAAGGAAATTATGAGTAGGGCTAAAAGAATTTTACGTAGTTTAGAAATTGAAGATAAAATGGATGAATTAGTTAAAAATCTTTCTGGAGGACAAAAAAGACGAGTTAGCATCGCAATAGGATTAATCCATTCACCGATCTTTTTGATTTTAGATGAACCAACATCTGGTTTAGACCCCGTTGTTCGTGAAAATCTATTTTTAGTTTTAACTAAAATTAATGAGCAATTTAAAACCACCTTGGTTGTAATTACTCATTATCCAGAAGAATCCAGATTTTGTAATCTTATAGCAATTTTTGGGCGAAAGCGAGGAATGATTGATTTTGGGCAACCAAAAGAACTCTTATCAAATTTACCAGGAAAGGGAAGATCAATAGAAATTGAATTTATGAATATAGAGGAAAATGTAATCGAAAAACTCGAATTGATAGAAAAAATTGATAAAGTTTTGGAAAATAAAGCAGGTACAAATTATTCAATATTTTCGAATTTAAATATCGATATGTTAGTTGAAAAAGTAGAAGAAAAGATAGGAAAAAATTCAATTAAAGAAATAAAACAAATAGATTCGAAAATGGAGCAATATTTCCGCTATAAAGCAATGGAGGTGTCTAAGTAAATGAAATCTAGTAAAATTAAGAAAATGAAATTACTCAAAGATCCTAGGATCATTGAGTTAGAACGCTTAAGATTAAAAATTTTAGATGCGGTCAGATTTTCCAAACGGTTTTGGATTACATATCGAGAGAACACCTTTGGGATTGCTTCAATTCTAAATTTAATTTATAAGAAATCATTTATTGAAGTATTATTTTTTACTAATCAGGATGTAAAGAAAAGGGGCGTGCCCTTATTAAAAATTTATACTCCCCTCATTGATGAAATTGACTTTAATGAATTAATTGTTGAGCCTGATTTTGATGAGGACGGGCTTGTTAGTCCTAAAAAAATAATCGACCGTATGAGGAAACTCATTAGAAAAGAATTTCAAAATCATATGATGTTACTCGAAAAAGAAGTGGAATTATTAGATAATAGATTTGAAAATTATATGATTGATAATAATCCTTACCATAGAGAATTTAGAATTTCTTATCCTTATTTTATAATAAATTTACAGATAAATTTTGAAAAATATCCTCTTCTACCATTATTTTCCTTTTCAAAAACACTTTTAAAAATTATAAGTGAAAGGGAGTTTAACAATGACGATCTTATTAAAAATTGGAATGAACTAAATCCTCCTCATGTTTACCAATTAATCCAAAAAGTTTGTAATATAGTAGAAGCGCGCTTAAAATTAGATAGATTAAGACCAAATTCACAACATTTATTACTTGAAAATGTTTCTGTAGAGAATGGTTTGCAAAATATTTCTTTTAGAATTCATAGAGGAAAATCAATAGGGATCCTCTATGATGAAAGACAATTAACTGACACAGAGCATAAATATGATTTGTTCTATTTATTTTGGAGTATTTCTGGAAATTTTTCCGAATTTACTGGGAATATTAAGATTTTTGGAAAAGACGTACAGTTTTTAAATAAAAAGGAATTAAAAAAAATAGTTATATTACCCCAAGCACATGAATCAAACATATTAAATTTGAAGGTTAAGAAAGCAATTAAATATAAAATCAATATTAAAGAAATCTTAAAAAGTAGAAAAACTAAATTGCAATTATTACTAAAAACTGCAGGTTTTGTTCCTAGAATTGATGAAATAATTGGAGAAATATTTGTGGCTCCTTCAAAGAGATTTATTCGCAGTAAGGCTTATGTTAAAAATGCTCTAGAACTAACGGGATTATCACACAAAAAGAATAAGCGATGTTCTGAGTTGAATCATCTAGATTTCCTTTTATTTTCAATTGCTAGAGCTTTAGTCTCATTTCCATCAATAATTATGTTCTTTATTCCTTTTGAAATATTAGATCGATTAGAATATGACAAATTCAATAATTATATGCAAAATATTAAAGAGAAATTTAATGTAATTTTAATTTTTCATGCTCCAGAAGGTATAGTTTCTAAGTGTGATCAAATATTGACTATTGGTAAAAAAGTATCAAAAATTGGAACTTTCAACACATTAATGGAAGAATTACCTCAATCAGGTGAAATTCTTACCATAGAATTAAGTAATCCTGATGAAGCATTGATTGAAAAACTGAGAAAGTTTGATGAAGTAGCAAAAATTCAAGAAGAAAGAAAAAATGAAAAATATAAAATTTTTTTAAAAGATGAGCCTAACAAGATGATAATTCGATTAACAAAATTATTTGGTCATTCTCTTTTCAGTTTTAAAAGGTATAAAGCATCTTTAGAAGATTATAAAGAATTTTTTGAAAATAGTTATACATAAAATTAAAAATTAACGATATGGAAGAATATAATGCTAAAAAGTGTTT
>JBHLQA010000131.1:0-8126 GCA_048885285.1 Candidatus Odinarchaeota archaeon | reverse complement strand
TTTTTTCCCAATATTTATCAACTGCTTTCCTTACAGCTCTTTTTGCCACCTTTTTTACAACAGTTCTTCTCATTATGGCTCCAAGAACATTCATTACTTTTTCAACCATAAGGCTTTTAATTACACCCTCTATCGACTCCCCTTTTGAAGCCCTTTCAAGCCATTTATCAAATACTTTATCAACGTTTTTATGGATTTTTTCTCTAAGGTCTGAAGTAATTTCCTCTTCTTCCATATTTTATCACTTTAGTAAATTTAAATATTTGATAAAAGCTAGATTATTTAAAATTATACAAATAATATAATTAGATAATTATAAAAAAAATAGGAAATTCACACACAGGTATAGTATGCGTTGGTTTTTTTGATTATTTCATTGACTTCTTTTGGATGAGAAAATAATGCACATGGTGAATCTTCTGTTTCTAACAAGTGATCACTATCTCTAATATATTTGAATAATGGGCTCATTAATCCTTGTTTTAAGGTAGATGATGTTAAATTATGAGTTGCTATGTTAGATACCGGACATGGAGTGAGATCTCCTTTAGGAGTAATATATGCGAAACTTCTACCTGCCGAAACACACCCTCCCTTAATTTCTTCATCACCAGGAGAGTGCAGAATAATTAACTTTTTAGTTCTTCTATACTCTAAAACTTTTTCTCTAAAACTTTTTCTTTCTTTTGGTGTTAACATTAATTCCGTATCATTACAAGTTGGTATATATTCTAAGAATGTAATAAATCGAATTCCTTTAGACATTAAATTATTAATATTTTTTTCTTCCATCCAATATCTGAAATTTAATCTGGTTATTGTAATTGAAATGCCACTTATTACTTTATATTTTTTAAGGTATAATAATGTGTTAATTACTTTTTCATAGACACCTTTACCCCTTCGATTTTCTGTTAAAGTTTGATCCCCCTCAAGACTTACCATAATTACTACATTATGTAATCTCTTTAATTCTTCAAATTCCCTTTTTCTTATATTGGTTCCATTCGTATATATTACAAAAATTCTGTCTTTAAAACTGGAACATATAGATAGGATATCAGGAACCATAAAGGGTTCTCCACCAGCAATAATAAATCCAAATACCCCTAAAGATGTTGCCTCTTTAATTATCATTTTCCATTTATCGACTGAGAGAGCATTAATTGACTTTTTATTTGATAATGTTCCTGTAGCTGCCGCATAACACCCATAACATGACAAATTACATTTTGATGTAACACCCAAAATCAAAATAGGGGGTGCTTTAATTCCTTCAATAAGCAATCTAGCCCTTACTCTACGAGCTTGCAAGTAGGATTTTGCCAATCTTACCATTAAAGAATAGCTTTTGGGTTTTTTAAGTATTGTATTGAATAATACATCAGAAATATATGGGTGAATTTGTTTAAAGAAACTTCTTAAATACAATAAATCTTGAACTACCATACCATATTTATAAAATTAATCATGGAATAAAAAAAAGAATTAGTCCAATTTTTATTCGATTTTAAAAATTGATAAGTTGTTTCTTAAATTATCTTTAAAATTAGTAATATTAATATTGCCTAGTTTCAACCATTTATTTTATGCTTAATAAATACTTTTTTTTTTCAGTCTATCCTGCAAATCATGTGCTTAATCACAGATTATTAAATCCTCCTCATAATCCTAAAGATTTTGTTAAAACTGCAGTTAATTAATATAACCTTAAATAAATGTTTCGAATTAACAAAATTATATATTCCCTATCTAATGCTTTTACAATATATTGAATAAACACTATAAAATAATTAAAATCTGAAATATTTTGATTTCGATTTAGAATTAGTTTTGAAACAATAGGGATTTATCACAATCACACAATTTTAAATTACTTTTGCTAACTATTTAAAATAATTATAAAAATTTATATTGGTAAAAACCTAGTACTTAAATTAAAAGGAGACCTAAAATGGCAAAACATATTGGAATTGTTGCTTGCAGTGCCGAAGGAGCCGCCCTTTGTTATAAAACTATATGTTTAGAAGCTCAGGAAAAATTGTTTAAATATTGGCATCCTGAAATAACAATGCATACACCACCTTTTTCTGATTATATGCAACATATGTGGAATGGAAATTGGGAGGGAGTAGCAGCATTAATGCTAAAATCCACTGAAATTTTAGCAAAAGCAGGAGCTGATTTTGTTATTTGCCCTGATAATACAATTCATCAGGCGTTTGATCTGATGGTTTCTCAATCACCTATTCCTTGGCTGCATATTGCTAAAGTTGTAGGAGAACAAGCAAAGCAAAAAAGATATAAAAGTTTGGGAATCTTAGGAACAAAATATCTTATGAATTCTACAGTTTACCCTGATGCGCTTATAAAATTTGGAATAACGTGTGAGATTCCAGAACCTTCAGATCAAGACAAAATTGATAAAATTATTTTTGAAGAATTAGTAAATGGTGTTATATCAGAGGAATCGAGAAAAGAAATTAATAAAATAATACAAAAGATGGATAAAAATAAAATTGATGCTGTTGTCTTAGGATGTACAGAAATTCCTTTACTTATAGGCCCTAATGATTGTTCTTTACCGACTTTAGATTCTACTAGATTATTAGCAAGAGCGGCAATTAGAAATGCTTTAGATTAAATTTAAAAAGATAGAAAAAACAGTTTCTGTTGTCAACTAATAATAAATATGTTCTAGAAAATTTTGAAGGATAATTTATCTAAAATTGATTAAGATTAAAAAAATTTAAGTGCAAATCTATAATTTTCTTTTGAAGCTAATTAAAAACTGTAATAACAATTAAAAATCAAAGAGATTCAAAAAAGAAATTTTTTTTTTAGCTTAGAAAGAACATACGACCTGATTTCGATTGGGAAAGAAAAAACAAATAAATTGATATATTATGGAATGCAAACTTGAAAATATAAAAATTTATTATGAGATTTATGGTAAAGGACGTCCAATTTTGATGATTCATGGATTTGCTCCTGATCATCGTCTAATGAAAGGATGCATGGAACCAATTTTTGAAAATAGAGAAGATTATCAACGGATTTATTTTGACTTACCAGGAATGGGGAAAACTACTGCACCAAGATCCTTAGAAAACTCAGATCAGATATTGGATATTGTTTTAGAGTTTATTGATAGGATTATTCCCAATGAAAATTTCATAATTGCTAGTGAATCCTATGGATGTTATTTAGCTAGAGGTATCCTTCTAAATAGATCTAATCTTATAGATGGTGTCCTATTTATTTGCCCTCTTATAATACCTCTACCAGAAAAACGTGATTTACCAAAAAAAATTAATGTAATTATGAAAGATACTAAATTTATATCTAGTTTAAATCCTTTAGATGCTATTGAATTAGAAGATTCTTTAGTAATTCAAAATAAGGATATTTGGGAAAGATTTCGAGAAGAAGTTCTCTCTGGCTTGAAAATCGTTGATCAAGAGTTTATGAACAGAGTATTTCCAGCCAATTATAAATTTTCTTTTAAAGTTGATCATCTTTTGCAATCATATGATAAACCAACATTATTTCTCTTAGGGAGGCAAGATACGACAGTAGGGTATCGAGATGCTTGGAAGCTCATTGAAAATTATCCCCGTGCTACCTTTACTATTCTTGATCAGGCAGGACACAACTTACAAATTGAAAAAACAGAATTGTTTAATTCTTTAGTTTATGATTGGTTAGCTAGAGTGGAATATAATATTTCTTATACGAATAAAAATTAGAAAAAGAAAAGTCTTTCTAAAAATCATTAAGATATGCTAAATCATCCCAGATCTTTAAATATTAAATGTTAAGCCAATTAAGATATATAAAAATTTCATTCTCCATGAATTTGAACATAAACTTTTCGATTTCGGGGGCCATCATATTCAGCGAACATCAAACCTTGCCAGGTTCCTAGCATCAATCTTTTCTTATGAATCAAAATGTCAACCGAATGACCCGTTAATGAACATTTAATATGAGCATCAGAGTTTCCTTCAAGATGTTTAAATGAATAATTTAATCCACCACTTTTAGGGATAAGTTTTCTCAAATAATTAGATATATCAAGTACAACAGAAGGATCAGCATTTTCATTGATAGTTATTCCTGCGGTTGTGTGTGGGATGAAAACTCTACAAATTCCTTCTTGAATTTCATGATTTCTGACTATTTTACTAACCTCATTGGTTATATCTAATATGACTTCTCTTTCTGGTGTTTTTACTTTAAACTCTTCAAATATTATCATTTTATCACCAATATAATGTAATCCTTAAAGATTTAAATTAATTATTCAATAGAAGAATTCCAGTCTTATATTTATTACATAATGTTTAGATTTAATCTTTTTAGCATTTTTATGATTCTCCTCTTATACTCAAGAAAACACTCCCATTTATGGAGTTGATGAATTAAGCAATAATAATAAAAAGATAGAGTAAAAAAAATATAAAACCTATTTAGTGTGATTAATTAAATTCAATTACTGATAATTGGGAGAGAGAAATAAAATGTTGATCCTTTATTTCTTCCTTCGGAGTCAACCCAAATCTCTCCACCATGAAGCTCTATTATTTTTTTTGATATATAAAGACCTAAGCCTGACCCATCAGAGATAACATCTAGACCTTGACCAAAATGTTCAATTTTTCCAAATTGAGTAAACAATTTAGATTTTTCTTTATTAGTAAGCCCAATTCCATCATCTTTTACTGAGACTATGTAGAAACCATTTTTAATTTCTGTTTGGATTTTAATGTGTCCTTTAGTTGGGGTATATTTAATCGCATTCATTATTAAATTTCCTAATACTTCATGAATTCTTTCTTTTTCAAATTTCGTAACTAAACTATCATGGATATCTATTTCTATAGTCTGTCTTCTAATTTCTGCTAGACCTCGCAACTCTTTAATTGAAAAATTTATGAGAAAAGCTAAATCTTCCATTTGTCTTTTTAATTGCATTTTTCCTAAATCTAACTCTGATGTCTTTAAAATATCCTTAATAAGATTTTCAAGTCGAAAACAACCTTGATTAATTTCATCTATTAATGAGATAGCATTAAGATCTAGTTTATCAGAATGCAGATATAATAGTAAATCTGAGAATCCTTTAATTGAAACGAGTGGTGTTTTTAATTCATGCGACGTTCTTCGAAGAAGTTCTGATTTCATGTGGTTAATTTCCTTTAATTTTTTCTCTGCTTCCATCTTTGTTGTGATATCTATTGTTGAAGATAAAAAAGCCCTCTTTCCTCGATACAAAATAAGCTTTGAGAAAACCTCAACCCATTTTACTTTTTTATTTTTTGTAATTATTCTACAAGTATGTCTTACTGTTGTTCCAGTATCTCCATCTTGTATTTTTGCAATATCCTCAGAAACTTGACTTAGATCATCTGGATGAATAAGTTTATAATAATCTTGAGAGTACCAATTACGGATTTCTTCAATAGTATATTCTACAATAGTAGATAAAGCGTTATTTACATACATCATTTTACCATCCTGTGTAATATCGATACCGATTAGAGATTGATCAGCAATGGTTCTGAATTTTTCTTCAGATTCCTTTAAATTCTGTTCAGCTTTAATCTTATCGGTTATATCGAGAGACATAGTTAAATTCGCAGTACAACCTTCATAAATTATTCTTTTAGAGAACGTTTCAAGCCATCTAATTTCTCCATCTTTCTTTATTGTCCTAAATTGATCATGGATAACTGCATCTAAATCACCAATTAGCAATTTACGTATTTGTTCTATTATAAATTCACGATCTTCAGGATGGATATGCTTTATAAAATCATTAGGCTCCCAGCTCTTAATCTCTTCTGAGGAATATCCATTAATCTCACATATTCTATTATTGCAATATTTAATTACCCCTTCCTGTCTTATGGTTATTCCCATTAATGCCTGTTCTGCGATATTTCTGAATTTTTCTTCAGATTCTCTTAATTCTTGTTCTATCTTTTTCTGCTTAGTGATATCCGTAGCAATAATCCCAAGTCCATCACCTACTTTAAATGTACTTAGAGATGAATGAATATCTCCAAATCTAGGATTAGGCCTAAAATCCTCTATAAAAAAAGGTTTTCCTGTTTTAATTACTTCCAAATATTGGTTATATCTATCTGTTTCCCTAATATTAGGTTCAAGCTCTAAAATGTTCTTCCCTATTATTTCTTCTTTTATTAATCCTATCATTGCTCTTGCTTTTTTATTAATATCAACTAAATTAAGTTTTTCATCAAAAAGGAAGAATGAATCCGTAGCTGAATCCATGAATTTTTTTAATTTTAGTTCGGCCTGTTTATTTTCTGTAATATCAATTATACTAGCTAAAATAGCTTCTTTTCCACGAAATAGAATAAAGCTAGCATAACTATCTATCCATTTTATTCTTCCAGATTTTGTTATTATCCTATAAGGATAAGGTGGTGAATCTTCAAAATTTTTCTTTTTCATTACTTCAAATCGTTGAATTGCTCTCTCTCTGTCATCTGGATGTACTATAGAAAACATATCTTTTATTGACCACTTTAAAATTTTCTGATTTGGATATTCTGTTATTTTTGTTAGAGTTCCGTTCGCGTATATGGCAATATTATTTTGGATAATAATTATTCCTACAAGAGAATTTTCTGCAATAATTCTAAATTTTTCTTCAGATTCTTTTAAATCTTCTTCAGCTTTTTTTTGCTCAGTTATATCTTGAATTATCACTTTAAAAAAGTTTTGATCTCTTATTTTTATGTAAGATATTTCAGTTTTAATCGTTGCTAATTTTTCATCTTTTCTTTTTATTTCCAATTTTTGTGGTTTTATATCATTTCCTTTAATGATTCTTTTAAATCCCTCTTCTAACGTTGCCTTCATATTTTCCGAATAAACAGGTAAATTTAAATAATTTTTACCAATTAACTCCTCTTTTGAATATCCAAATATTTTTACAGTGCTCGAATTACATTCAATTATTTTCCCTGTCAAATCAATTAATACAATCGCATTTGAAGATTTTTCAAATATAATTCTATATTTTTCTTCTGCTTCTCTTAATTTTTGCTCCATTTCTTTTATTTCAGAATTATTTCTTGCTATTCCTATAATCCTTCCTTTATCTCCTTCTTTCAAATAAGTCCCATAGACAGATATCGGGACATAATGACCATCTTTATGTTTTGCCTTCTCTTCATAATAAATTGGTATTTTAGCTTTTAGAGAATCCTGAATTATTTTTATGACTCTATCATAATCATCTTGATGTATTAATTCATATCCATTTGTTCCTATGAGTTCATCAGGAGTATATCCTAATATTCGAGTAATCTGCGGACTGATATATAATATAGGTCCTTCAAAATCAACCTCAACCACGGCATCATTTAAGTTATTGATCAGATTGCGATATTTTTCTTCAGACTTTTTTAATTTTATTTCAGAAAGTTTAAGCTCCGTAATATCGATACTGTTTATAATTGCGGCAATTACTTGTCCATTGTCTTTAATACCAGCTATACTACACTCATACCAAACTTCTGAACCATTATTGTTAATGATTTTACCAATATACTTATGTGGTTTTCCTGTTTCAAATACTTTATGAAGAATTTTATGTAATTTTTTTTGTTCATCTGTTGGTAAAAAATTATAAACACTTTTTCCTATAGCCTCTTCTACAGTCATATTAGGTGGAGTTCTATTGATGAATAAAACTATTCCATTCCTATCTAAGGTGATAATTCTCTCTGGTGAATGTTCTATTAAGGAACGCCATTTTTTCTCAAAATTATTTTCTTTATTATTATTAATCAACAATAATTCCTCATTAATCTCATATAAAATTTAAAAATAAAGCTATTGTTTTAATTTTCTTCATATAAATCATTCGATAATGTGATGGTGTCATTAATAGAATAGATTAATATAGGGATCCTAATTCTAATTTGAGTTTATTAAATGATATTATCTTAATTTAATTAATAAAGAAAATTTTTGTATTTATTACTATTTGCATTTTAAGTTTTATTTATTAAAACAGTATCAAAGGAAATAGATCTCTAAATCCTATTAATCTATAATTTATTATATCAATATTTGATATACTTTTA
>JBHLQA010000130.1:0-8186 GCA_048885285.1 Candidatus Odinarchaeota archaeon | reverse complement strand
TTTAAGGTCCACTTTTCGAACATTTCATTTCTATTTTTTAAAATAAGATAAAATCACAAGAGGGACATTTCTTCCTGTCTCCTTTTATAATTTTACTACAGTTAGGACATATTTTTACTGAAGGTTTTTTACTATTTTGATCAGCTTCGATTTGTGCTCTAATTGCTAAGGCCATCGGATCAACAGCTTGAATAATCTTAGGTTTAGTCCTTGCTTCTAACTCATGCAAATATTCTACAATATTTTTCTTTTGCACTTGAGTCTTTTTTGTAATAGAAGGAATTTTTCCTGATTGTACGTTACTCACATAATCACTATCAAGTTTTAGAATATTGAAGCAATTATGGCATCTGAATACGTTAGAGATTCCTATATTAGACGTTTTAGCCCATTGAGCCCAACATACCATATGAGCAACTGTTTCGCAGGAAGGACACCTCACTATATCGTCATTACCTTGTTGAAAGCAAATTGAACAAGTTGTTGTTCCGTTTACTATTTCAGGCTCATCCGCTAAATTAATATAAAATGGTTGATTATCAGGTAAGATCATTCTTAATCGTTGCTTAATAAATGAAGGTTCTGATACATATTTTTTCTCTGAAAGAGTAGTTAAAATAGGATTTAACTCTTTAAGTTTAGAAATTTCATGGAAACTCCCATTGCATAATTTTACTAGTTTTATTAATTTAGAATGCAATTCTGGATTAGGTTCACCAAATCTAATGATATCAATAAAAAGAGGCATATCTTTTACAACTTTAATTAGTTCTTCTAACGGCGGAAGATACTCAGTAGGTATATCATAGGCGCCTTCATCTATCAATATTATTAATCGAAATATTTTTTCTGAAATTTTTTTATAAACTTCAATAATAAATGTTATTGCTAAGAATATACCACCCGCAATATTTGCTTTAGTTATATATCCAGTTAATGATTTTAATGTATCAAGAATAATATCTGGATTGAATGTAAAATGTTCTAAATAATTTGGTCCTTCATTTTTAAATACAATAAGATTAAATCGATCAGATGGATCAATACTTTGCTTATTTTTCATAAATTCTGCTATTGAATTATAGACGTGACGTAATTTAATTATATTTGGAGTGAAACCATAAAGAATAAGACAATCTTCGCTTTTTGTGGATTCCATTTTAGAATTAAAAATTTAAATTACAAGTATATATTGAAATACTTAATATAAAAATTGTATAGGAATTATAAGTATATATAGTTAATAACATTAAAGATTTAGGCTAAAATAATAAAAACTTTTGAAATAATAATAACTTATTATCTCTCTCAAAAAAATGAAAAAAATAATTGAGGGTATTTTTAATTTGAGAGAATTAACCAAAAATTAAAAGTCCTTAATAGTATGCCGACGAAAATTACGATTATGATACATTGAATTTTGTCGTAACAAGAGAAGCGATCAAGATCGATCAAACACAATATTTTTTTATCGAAAACGGACAAATTACGAGAATTTTATGAAAAAAAACACTCCCAGATTCGTCGACATAAAAGAAAATGATATATTTAGGATTAATGTCGGTTCTAAATTGGTGATTTTTTGATTTCAATCAAAATAAAAGAAATAAAAATTCCCTCAATTGAAAAATTTCATTTTTTCTTCCATCAAAAACAATAACTAATTTTTTTTTTTTTTCTTACCTCTCTTTTTTTTTTTTCTTTCTTTTTTGAGCCTTTAGGTTCTTCTTTCTTAGTTTCTATCATTCTCCTTACTTCAGCTACAAATGGATCTTCAGTTTGTACAACTTGCGGTGTGTTCTGAGCTTCAATTTCACGTAAATAATCAACAATATCTTTCTTTTTCATCTTATTTAATTCAGCAATAGTAGGAATTTTACCCACTTGTACATCATAAATATAATTCTTATCTAATCTTAATATATTAAAACAATTATGACAACGATATACATGTGGTATTCCAATATGAGAAGTTTGTGCCCATTGTGCCCAACATACTTCATGAGCAACTGTATGACATGATGGACATCTTATGAGCCCTTCATTACCCTGTTGAAAGCAAATTGAACAGGTTGAAATATCAATAACTCTTTCAGGTTCATCAGCTAAATTTATATAAAACATTTGATTTTCCTCTGGTATCCTACGAATTTCTTTCTTGCCAAACGCTGGTTGTATAATTTTTTTTTTATATGAAAGTTCCATTAGTAGAGGATCTAGCTCGTCAATCTTACTAATCTCATAGAATTCACCTTTAGTTAAATTCACTAATTTATTCAACCTATTACGTTCTTCATAATCGGGTTGCCCAATATATATAACATCAATAAAAAACGGCATATCTTTAACTTTATTAATTAATTCTTCTAAAGCAGGAAGATATTGGGATGGAATTGCATAAGCTCCATCATCTATGATGATTAAAAGACGAAATATCTTTTCTGAGATTTTTTTATACACTTCTATTATGAAAGTAGTTGCTACAAATACACCACCCGCGATGTTTGCTCTAGAAATATCTTTTTCTACTGATTTTAGCATTGATAAAATTAGGTTTGTGTCAAAAGCAAAATGATTCAAATAATTTGGACCGTCAGGAAGAAATAAAATCAAATTAAACCTATCCGAAGGATCGTTAGCTTGTTTTTTTTTCATAAACTCTGAAATTGAATTATAAACGTCTTTGAATTTAGTTAATTCTGGAGTTAATCCATAAAAAATTAAGCAATCTTCACTCTTGGAGACTTTAAGAGTCATAATTAAAAAATAATAAATTTGATTATTTTTAAAATAAAATCCTTAATTAATATAAATTTCGTGGGAAAATTAATAAGTTTAAGGAAAATAATATTCTATTATAGAAAGCGTTAATCTATTTTAGATCTTAATTCCTTTAAATCATTTTAACTTTACATTTCATACAACAAATTTTTTATAAAAAAATACTTTTTACCTATTAAGTTAATTATAAAACTTAAAATAAAGACGGATATTTTTAAACCATTACTAATCTACAATTATTATACGCTAATGTAAGTATTATTATCTGTCTCATTGCTAAATGAGGTAAAAATATGCAAATATACCGTTTAAAAATAAATAAGAATATCTGTATTGGATGTAATGACTGTGTTGTAAGCTGTCCCTTAAATTTCCAACAGTTAAAAGAAAAAGGGTATTTAACTCCAGAAAATGCAGTACTATTAGTAAAGAATGGAGTTGCTTATGATATTTACGATGAAAGCAGAAATATAAATTGTGATGGGTGTGGAGTATGTCTTAAAAACTGTCCTGTTTCTGCTATTGAATTACAATTAATTGAAGTTAAATGAGGTATGAAAAATGTCATTTCCTAAAATTTCAAGATCAATTAATAAAGAACTTGAACATGTAAAAGTTCAATTTCTTACAGAAAGTTTAGAACTTCTTTTAGACAGAACTAAATGTGTAGGATGTGGTACTTGTGCAAGAGTGTGTCCTAAAGAAGCAATTTCACGTGGTCCAGTAGCTGCAGCTCGTCGATTTCCTAATATGGAAGATATTATTCCAGAGATCTATGACCCAAAAAAGTGTGTTTTTTGTGGTACATGTGTTGTAATGTGCCCTTTCAGCGCTTTAGAGTTAAAAAAAGATGGAGTATTAATAGAATTAAATAATATACAGATTGTAAAAGAAAAAGTTGTCCCAAAATTAGAATTTGAAGCCAAAAAGATAAAGGACACTGTAGGAATAGAAAGAATCGTCAAATATTATGCTGAAGGAGAAATAAGCATTGTTGATGAGGAGTGTGCAGGAGGATGTGAAGCATGTGCAGATGTGTGCCCCAGTGGAGCTATAACTGTTCCAGAAAAATCAGATAAAGGATGGGAAACTGTTCCTAATGTGATTGTTGATCCTGAAAAATGTATTTTTTGTGGATCGTGTGATAATGCTTGTCCAACTGGAGCTGTTAAATTAAAAATAACTAACATTAAAACTTCAGGAGAATTTAGTGAAATGTTTTGGGAACCACTTTTAGAAAGAATAAAAACCCTAAGGTGGAGTGATAAAAAGGAGGAAAAATCTGATGAGAATAAATAATTTAATTTTGATTACTTGTCGGACAATTAATCAAGGTGTAGCACTTGAAGGAGGAAAAAATACAATTGAGAATGTTAGAGCTGCTGGTATTTGTGCCTTTGATAAAGAGGATTTCAAAAAATTAGATTGTCCTGTTGGAACTCCCGTTAAAGTAATTACAGAACACGGCGAAGTTATAGTATATTCAACAATTTCAGAAGAAGGGCCCCATCCAGGAATTATTTTCATACCGATGGGACCATGGGCAAACCAAGTTGTAAATCCTGATTCTCAATCATGTGGTACACCTACATATAAAGGAATGAAAGCAAGTGTAGAACCCATACCAAATGGAAAAGTTCTAAATGCTGTAAATTTAATTAAACTCTTAAAGGTGGCATAATTATGGCCGATAAGAATATAAGAACTGTAACAGATGTAATTTGTCCATTTTGTGGGACTCTCTGTGATGATTTGGAAGTAGATGTTGATAATAAAGAAGAAAAAATAGTAGAAGTAAGAAATGGTTGTCAAATTGGAACTAAAAAATACTTTTCTTCTAATCCAAGTGAACATCGGTATGATAAACCACTTATTAAAGATAATGGATCTTATAAACCAATATCTTGGGATGAAGCCATAGATAAGACAGCAGATATATTAATAAAAGCTAAAAGACCTTTACTATATGGATTTTCAAGTACAGAATGTGACGCTCAAGGAAAAGGAGTAGAATTAGCCGAATTATTAGGAGGTGTCTTAGACAATACTGCATCAGTTTGTCATGGTCCCTCCTTACTTGCGATTCAAGATGTTGGTGCTCCAACTTCTACTTTAGGGGAATATAAAAATCGAGCTGATTTAGTAATTTTTTGGGGAAGTAATCCTGTTCATGCTCATCCAAGACATCTTGGAAGATATAGTGATTTTATACGTGGGTATTTTAGAAAAGATGGATCAAATGACCGGTTTATTGTAGTTGTAGATCCAAGAAAAACTCATACAGCCCAACTTGCAGATATGCATATACAATTAAATCCTAGTGAAGACTATGAACTGATAAATGCAATTAGGGCCATGTTAAGAGGTGTTGAATTAGAGGGGGAAGAAATCTCAGGAGTTCCAAAAAAAACAATTATAGAATTAGTAAATACTTTAAAATCTTGTAATTATGGCGTAATCTTTTTCGGTATGGGCTTAACTCAAACTTTATCTCATCATAGAAATATAGATGCTGCTATTTGTTTAGTGAGAGAATTAAATGATCATACCAAATTTTTATTAACTCCTATGCGTGGACATTATAATGTTGCAGGCGCAAATCAAGTTTTTTCATGGCAAACGGGATATTCTTATTCAATAGATTTTTCTAGAGGATATCCTCGATATAATCCTGGAGAATTTTCTTCTGTTGATTTATTAATGAGGGATGAGATTGATGCTTCTTTGATTGTAGCTTCTGATCCAGCAAGCAATTTTCCTGCAGCAGCAGTGAAAAATATGTTTAAATACCCTTTAATTTCTATCGAACCCCATCATACGCCTACCTCTGTTAATGCAGATATCATACTTCCACCCGCTATAGCGGGGATAGAATGTGAAGGAACGGCATATCGTATGGATAGCGTTCCTTTAAGATTACGGAAAGTTAAGGATGCTCCTGGAGTTTGTCTAACAGATAAAGAAATTTTGGAACGGTTAGTAGAAGCAGTAAAAAAGAAAAAGGGGGAATGAAATAATGGTAGAGATCAAATTAAAATTGAAAGAAGAACCAGAATTTCCTTTAGAAGCTGATGTTATAACACCAGATCAATTTGCTGGAAAGTCAGCAGCCCAAATTAAAAAGTTAATAGTGTTTCATGGGAATGAAGAAAGAACTTTAGGAGAATTCTTTGATGTTACTGGAAATAAAAGTGAGGTTAATGATATTAAAATTATAATCGATGGAGATCTCTCAAACGTAAAACATATTGGAGAAAAAATGACTGGTGGCGAAATTATTGTAAATGGAAATGTTGGGATGCATGTAGGGAGTAAAATGTCGGGAGGAAAAATATTAGTAAATGGAAATGCTGATGATTGGGCTGGTGCTATGTTAAATGGAGGAGAATTAGAAATAACTGGAAATGCTGGGAATTATGTGGGGGCTGCTTACAGAGGATATTGGAAAGGAATGCAAAATGGAGTAATAAAGGTGAAGGGGAAAATTGGAAATGAAGCTTTATCATGGGTAAATGGTTCAAAACCTGGAAAAAGATTTCCAACTCTTATATGTGGCGGTGCTGGTTCATTCTTAGGAATCCATAGTCATGGAGGTACAATTATAGTAGAAGGTGATTGTGATAGATGCATTGGAGCGGATCAAGTTAGGGGAACAATCGTTGTAAAAGGTAAAATAAACAGAATTCTCCCTTCCTTTAAAAAAATCGGTAATGTAAAAGAAATTGAATTAATGAATGGAGAAAAAATAAAGGGCAATTTTATTGAATATAGTGGAGATCACTCTGTAGAAAAAAATCATTCCAAAATTGATAAAAAAACTGGAAATATTTCTAATAGTTCTAATGGTAGACTTTATATAGCCGCTTAAATTATCATTTTATCTTATTATTTACCAAATTTTTTTTGCCTTTTCTATATTTGAATCTTTAGCTAAATTATTTTCTTACTTTATTTTATTTACAGAAAACGTTAAATATTATTTAAAGTAATAAAATTCAAATTAATTACTATATATTTTCAACCGTGTTCAAAAGAAAAATAAAAATTCTTAGACTAAAAAGAGATAAAAAAGAAGAAATTGATGATATTATTTTATATGAAACTCCAATTGATATATATGTTAATTCTGAAAAAATTGTAAATATCATCTGTTTAGCTAAAAATTTAAAAGAACTATCAGTCGGATTTCTATTTTCAGTTGGTATTATTAATTCTATTAATGATATAAAAATTATTAGTGTTAATGAATTAGAAAACTGTGTAAAAATTAATCTAAACGATAATCTTAAATTTAGTATTGAACAACTTGAAATCACTCCTGTAAGTCGGGTTGTAGATACTACATGTGGTATTTCAACACCATGGCGTAATGCAATTAAAAAAAGTTTGGAAGAAGCTAAAGTTAAAGAAGAGTTAAAATCAAAATCTAATATTAAAATGAAACCAAGTATAATTTTTTCAGCAATAAAGGAAATGCAAATATCTACTCCTTTATATAGAGAAACAGGTGGATGCCATGGTGCCGCTATTTTTGACTTTACTGGAAAGCTTTTAAGCATTAAAGAAGATATAGGACGACATAATGCAATTGATAAAGTTATTGGAGATTTACTTATAAAAGAACATAATTTTGAAAGTATATTTTTAACTTCTACTGGGAGATTAACGGGAGATTCCGTTTTAAAAGCCATTCGAGCAAAAATTCCTGTTGTGGTTTCAATATCAGCTGCAATTGAATCTGGAATTAAATTAGCTTTTGCTTATGGAATCACATTAATAGGTTTTGCACGAGGTTCCAGAATGAACATATATAGTCATCCTTATAGAATTGAATCTTAAATTATCAAATTTCTAATTTCTTGAAATATTATTGTTATTAATCCAAATAATCATTGAATAATCTTTTGCTCCAAACCTAAAGAGTATATTTCGATCCCAAAAGATTAAAAACTGTAATCTTATTCCCAATTCCTTCAAGGATAATTGTAATTAGGTATCATATTAAAGATATACAAAAAGAAAATACTTAAATAACCAAAATTGTTTATTTTTACATAATATCCAATTATCATTAGACATTTTAAAATTTATAGGAAATATCTACAAAATGGATAAAATTCTTAAAGTTGCCCTTATTTCATTTGTAATCGGAACTATATTTCTCATACTTCTATTTCTACTTCCATGGGAAGACCCTTTCTTCGTTTTGAAAGCATTTTTTATCATTGGTATTATCATCTGCTACTTTATCACTATATACATGATACTTGAAAAATTAGGAGTGGTTGAAGTCCTTGATGATCTTATTCATTAAAAAAATGCAGAATAATCAATACAAGAATAATCATATAAATATAACTTAAAAAATAGAGATCTTTCATAAAAAAATTGATAAAATAAGCTTT
>JBHLQA010000129.1:0-8191 GCA_048885285.1 Candidatus Odinarchaeota archaeon | reverse complement strand
GTATTTTAAGCAAATATTTGTTTTGAAAGATCAAAAAATAATAGGTACAATTAGATCAATTAATATTTCATATATAGGAATTTTTTCACTTAAATCACCTATTTTTTTAATCTGCTCTCTTAATTGAAGAATAATTTTTATCCAATTTTCTGAAAATTTCTCAATATATTCTTCTAACTTCTCTAAATGTTCTGTTGATAATATTGGGATAGTTAATTGATAATTTTTACCTACTAATTTAATTAGATTATACCATTCTAAAGTCATTAAGTGATTTTCTACAGTTTCTTTTGTCCATTGATATGATATCTGACAATCATATTCTTCTTTTGAGATTAATAAAG
The DNA here is from genome assembly GCA_048885285.1 of Candidatus Odinarchaeota archaeon. Taxonomy (GTDB): domain Archaea; phylum Asgardarchaeota; class Lokiarchaeia; order Sigyniarchaeales; family SOKP01; genus Loki-b32. Next base: position 7,847 of record JBHLQA010000129.1, on the reverse strand, counting down.
GTTTTGGAGAAAAATTAACCATTTCATGTATTTGTTGAAATGTTTTTGATCCATTAGCAAGTATGATTAAAATTTCACGTCTTACTTTATTATCTAAAATCCATGGAATTTCAGGATCATCCCAGGGTTTAGCTGTTGTAAAATCAAACCATGGTTCAATCTCATCTACATTTATTTTACCCATAAAACGATAATTATGATATTTTGTATTTTCTCTCATATTCAATCTCACTCTTTTTCAATTTTTAATTTTTTCCTTTCATTTTTATTCTTCTTGAAGCATGGCTTCGATAAGAATTTGAGTAGCCTCTTCTTCAGTTAAGCCTTTTGCTTGAAGTTCATCCAACCATTTTTGGGGAAATCTTCCTAGTGAAGCTTCATGTGAAACGCTTGATGTTGGATCTATAGCTCTTATAAACGGACGAGCTCTACAAATTGATCCTTTTCCTAACACAATTTCACTACATTCAACATGCCCATTGCAGCGTGGAGAATTTCCTTCAGTAATCCCATACATTAAAACTTCTCCCCCATCTTTAGCAGCTGCTTTCATTTTAATTATACTTCTTGCGTTTTCACCTTCAAGAAAAACAGAATCTCTAATTCTAATTGAATCTTTTTTACATTTTCCAAAAGCTCTGATATTTGATTTAATTACGCTATCTTTCATAGCATATATATCAATTAATATTTTTACTTTACCAGGTGTTCCCCTTGTAAGATTAAAATTATTTTCAAAAATACTATTTTCACCAACATACATGTATCCCACTGGAGCAACTAATGCACCTGAATTCTCTCCATGATAATGCGTTTCACTATAAGTAAAATTACAATTATTTCCAATATAAAAATGACCATACATTTTATGAATAAGTCCATTTGCTTTTGGAAAACTGCAGTGTGCCTGTACGGTTACATTTGTATTATCTTCAGCTATAATTCTTGGAAAGATTTCCTGAACACCCGTTTCTTTATTAACACCAAAACATAAATGAACAGGTTCTTCAATTTTTGTACCCTCTTTAATTATAATGTCCGCTACAATTCCATTTTCAATCTCTCTTCCCTTTAAAATAACTCCTTCGACTTGTTCGACACCACTTATCCGATTAAAATCCAATAAAAGTTTGGCTCCTTTCCCATGTCCTGGCAAAAAATCTCTAATATCAATGTTATAATCTTCAAGACTTTCTAATATTTCTTCTGGATATTCTACGTTACTCATTCTCCTTGCTCCTCTTTAAATATTTTATCAATATAATCCTCATCGAAACATTGTTGCTTCCCATTAAATAATTTTCTTTTGCAGAATTCTTTTAGACCCGCTTTTGCACAATATTTTAACATCACTTTTGGAAAAACATCTGTCATTAATGAATCCCCTTTCCAGATGAGAGTTCCATAATCTGCAACCATTCCAATATCTTCTCTATGCGTAATCAACAAAATAGTCATATTCAATTCCTTGATTTTTCCAAAAATATTAAGAAAATCTTCAATTACAATGAAATCTAATCCAGAATCAGGTTCATCCAGCATAATCAATCGAGGTCTCATCGCTATAGCCGCTGCTAACTCTACCCTCTTTCTTTCTCCTCCACTTAAAGATTCGTCAATATTTCGTTTCATATATCTTTTAGACTCCAAATTTACAATATCCAAGGCTTCACTAATGATCTCTTTTTTATTAGCTTTATCCTTGATTCCGAGAGAAATATATTTTGGAATTGATAATCCATCAATTCTAGCGGGCTCTTGCCATGCTAAAGTTATCCCTAACTTAGCACGTTCGGTTATACTCATATTTGTTATGTCAATTCCATCAAAATATATTTTTCCACTTGAAGGTTTATAGTTATTTAATCCCATTATAGTATATGCCAATGTTGATTTACCAGAGCCATTTGGACCTATAATAGCATGTATAGATCCTTCTTTAACACCAAAAGAGACCTTATTAATTATAACACATTTTTCATCGAATGTTGCTATTGTTAAATCTTGACTTTCCAAAATCATTTTATTTCACTTATAGATTAAAATAGTATATTTATTTAGAAAGCTTAGTTAAGATATAAAATTCTTTTTTTAATAAAAACTTAAATTTTATATTTTCTAGAAGTAAAAAAAAATATACCAAAGTTCCGAATAAAATATAATAACTAACTTAAAAAAGAACTTTAATATTATATTCTTTGTTTTCATTATATAATCATAAAACAAAAGATCAAGTAGAAATGAATGTATAGATAATAATTAAAATTAGATGATTGCAATGGTAAAAAAAGAGTATGTTTGCGAAAAATTCTAAATTGCACCTCGCAATTTGATTTCAAGGCAAAAAAAGTACAATTGTTATTGATGATTTATCAGTTGAGATCAAGGAAGGTGCCACATTTGTTTTAGGTTTCGCGGGAATTGGATTAATTGGCCCTATTGTTGCAAATACTTTAATTGAACAATTAACTGATGTGAAGGAAATAGGCTTCGTTACTTCTGAATATCTCCCTCCCATTTCTGTATTTTATGCGGGAGTTTTAAAACATCCCTTTAGATTACTTTATTCAACACAACATAATCTTATAATAGGGATTTGTGAAGTTCCTTTTCAGATACCAACTGCATACAATGATTTAAGTAAAACAATATGTAATTGGGCCCTTTCTGAGGATGTAAAAGCAAAAGAAATAATTATATTTCAAGGTATCCCCCAGAGAGGTATTATAGACGATTATCCAGTTTATTATGCAGCTGAAGAAATAATGATGGATCATCTTGAAAAATTTGGAATTTCAAAGGTTGAGAAGGGAATCATTGTAGGACCTGAAGCGACCGTATTAAATGAAGCACTAACTAATAGATTACAAGCATTTGCTTTATTTACCCCTGTATTAGAGATTCCAACTCCGGAGGGTGCTGCCAGTATTTTAGAAGTTTTGAATAAAATGTACGATTTAAAAATAAATACAGAATCTCTTATAGAACAAGGAAAGGAAATAAAAGCAAAAATGTTAGAATTAGCAGAAAAAGCGCAACAGTATCAGAAACAACAACAACAATTACCAGGAACTAAAGAAGGATATACTCAATATTTTCAATAAAATACAATTTTTATTTTTTTAATTTTAAAGTTATTTTTAATTAATTATTAAACCACAATTTATTTACTTATAATTATGGAATATACTAAAAAACACGCGGCAATCTGTGGTCTTTATTGCCCTGCTTGTACGATATTTATAGGTACTCAGGAAGACCCAAAACGTCTTGAAATGCTTGCTAATCAATTTGATATTTCAGTTGAAGAAATGAAATGTTATGGGTGTCGGTCTGAAAAACGTATTCCTTATTGCGACACTTGCAAACTTTATCCTTGTGCTCAGAAAAAAGGAATTGATTTCTGTGGTATGTGTGAAGATTACCCATGTGATAATTTAAAGGAATTTCAAGCTGGAGCGGCTCATCGATTTGAATTATGGAATGCTCAAGATCAAATTGCAAAAGAGGGATATGAAATTTGGATGGAAAATATGAAGAATTACTATTCATGTTCACAATGTGGAACCATAAATTCCGCCTATGATGCTAAATGTAGATCATGTGGACATAAACCAAGCAATCAGTATATTAAAATCCATGGAAATAAAATATTAGAATTCTTTGAGAAATACCAAACTGGATTAAAAAAAGAATAATCAACTCAAAATAAATCCTTTTTTCTTAAAAGGTAGAATTCATTTTAATTGATAATTAATAGAAATGAATTTTAAAAGATTCAAACTGTTATACTTTTTTAAGACTTAAAAATACAAATTTGTGATAGAATTTGGGAAGATTCAAAGAAAAATTTATTCCTGTTCAAATCGATCAAGAATTGTGTACTAGATGTGAACGTTGTTTTAAAGCATGCAAAGCTAAAGCTATTTATTTTGAACATGGAATTAGAAAAGTTGATTATGTTAAATGTAAAGCGTGTTTAAACTGTGTTCAAGTTTGTCCTAGGAATGCTATAGAGGTAACTTCAATAACTAGTCCTGAACAAATTATAAGCATTAAAATTGATCATGAGATATGCACTATGTGTGAAAAATGCCTTGAAGATAAAGGAAGATTTTGTCCAAATGACCTTTTTTATAAAGATATTGTCAAAAAGGTAGGAAGAGAGGAAGAAGGAATTAGGTATAAATATAAAGAAATCGTAAAATGTCAAGGATGTTTAAAATGTGAGTTATCTTGTCCAGAAGGAGCAATAAAACCTGTAAAGTTTGAAGCGGGATGATTAAATTATATATCATCAGGTTTTAAATTTTATTTTTCAAAAATAAGTGATTTTATTTCTGAAAAATCAGAAATCACTACAATACCTTCCATTTCTTTTAGTTTTTTAATATTTTCAAGTTCAATATCTCTTATCTTCAAAACTAAAGGAGAACCATCTGGACGGGTAGTTACTATAGGTTCAGTATCCTGATCTGATGGAAAAACATAAACAGTTTGCCCACCCTTAATAGCTTGAGCAATACAATTAGTAATTAAGGAATCTGCAATTCCATTAACAATTTTAGCTACTGAATTTGCGGAAACAGGACAGACTAAGAAAAAATCGAATTTTCCTAATTGTAATGGTCCCGCATAAAATGGAATATTTGGCGTTTTTTCTATTTTCACTTTTTCCACAGCTTCCGTTAACGTTAACCATTTTTTATACCATTTAACAACAGCAGCACCTTCTTTTGATAAAATAACTGTTAAATTTACTTTATCCATCTTCTCTAATTCTATCATTAATTCAATACATTCATCTAAAAGATATCCTGTACCAGTTATACCCCAAATTATTTTTAATATCATCTTAATTAACTTATTAAATACATATATAATTTTAGCATAGAATATTTCAAGTCTTATATATTCGAATATAAACAATTAAAAATCTTTTTGCTTTAAATTAATACTAGAATATGAATTTATCTTAAATTGATTATAAATGAGTACATCTAAATATATTTATTTGGATAATGCGGCTACTACACCTATGGATCCGAGGGTTATTGATGAGATTAATAAACATTTTTTAGAAACTTATGGAAATTCTTCAAGTTTGCATTCTATAGGACAAAAAGCAGGGCAAGTATTATCAAAATCACGTGAAATAATCGCATCATTTATAAATGCAAATAGAGATGATATTTTCTTTACCTCTTCGGGAACAGAAGCAGATAATCTCGCCATTTTTGGTGTTGCTTCCAAGAATAAAGAAAGAGGTAATCACATTATTACATCCTCAATCGAACATCATGCTGTAGAAAATCCTTATAAAGAATTAGAGAAAAATGGATTTGAACTTACTTTTCTACCTGTTGATAAATATGGTTTAATTGATTTAATAGATTTAGAAGATACGATTACAAGTAAAACATTACTGATGAGTATCATGTTTGCGAATAATGAAATTGGCACTATTGAACCCATTAAAGAAATTGGTATAATAGCAAAAAAACATAATATTATTTTTCATACTGATGCCGTTCAAGCATTCGGAAAAGTTCCAATTGATGTTAATGACATGAATATAGACTTATTATCCGCTTCTGCTCATAAGCTTTATGGACCTAAAGGTGTCGGTCTTTTATATATTCGCAATAAAGGTATAAGAGAAGGATGGGGGAAATTTATTGATCCTATCATGTATGGTGGAGGTCATGAAAGGAATATGAGACCAAGTACAGTAAATGTTCCTGGTATTGCTGGTTTTGCGAAAGCTGTAGAGATTGCTAAAAGCGAAATGGAACTTGAATCTCAAAGACAAATTAAGTTAAGAGATAAGATAATTAATTGGATAACAAAAAATATTGAAGATACATATTTGAATGGTCATCCCACTAAAAGACTCCCAAATAATGTAAATATAATTTTTAAATATATAGAAGGAGAATCAATTGTATTAGATCTTGATTCGGAGGGGATAGCTACCTCTACTGGATCAGCTTGTTCTTCTGAATCCTTAGAACCTAGTCATATACTTTTAGCAATAGGGATAAAACCTGAGGATGCTCATGGATCATTAAGAATTTCTATAGGTAGATTTACATCTGAGGAAGATATTGATTATTTCCTCGAAAAACTGCCTCCAATAATAGAACGACTTAGAAAGATATCTCCTATCAAGAGAATAGCTAAATAAATCCTTTGTAATTCAAAAATCAAAATCTATCATTATTAGAAGCTAATTGTTTTATTATATTCCTTAACCAAAAAATAAGGATAGAAAAAATAGATATACTATAGATAAAAAAATATGAATTAATGCAAAAATAGCTCCTACTTTCAATAATCTCTTGAAATCTAAATTCTCTACTGCATTATTTTGAGCTATTTTCAAAGTCATTACATCACACGCCGCACCTTGAGGTATTAAATTTCCACCTATATTCACAGCTATTATTAGTGAATAATATAAAGGAATAGAAGGAAATCCAAAACCACCATCAGTGATGGGGGTCACAAGCAAATTAACGATTGAAATAAAAACTAAAGCAGTCGGAGTATTAGCAACAACTCCAGATACAAAACTAACAATTAATAAAATAATTAAGCTAACCATAAAAGGATTTAAACGTTGAAATGGAATTTCACTAAAGAGATTTTTAAAACCGGCTTCTAATAAACATCCAATTACAACATAAAGAGATATAAAAAAGAAAATAATTTCCCATTCAATATCTTTCAAAAACTCACTCATTTTTTTTTTAGTAAATTTTGTATTAATTAATACCAACAAAAAGGCAGAAAATGCGGCAGTTAAATAAAGCAATGGTAAAATAACAAAGAGTATTATTGTAATTACTATTGCTATACTATTGAAATAAAACATATTTTTATTTGAAATCATAACTTTTTCATCTACTAAATCTAATACATAAGATTTTTGAATATCTTCAATTTGAGGTTCTTTGCTTAAAATAACTTTATCGATCAAAAACGCTGTTATAAATAAAAGAAAAAAGGAAAATCCCCAATAATATACTATAAAATAAAAGGTGTTTAATCCATACTCAGTAGAAATTATGATGTTTTCTCCACTTGAAAATGGAGTAATTATTGAACCAATATTAATACAAATAGTCATACCAAGTAAATAAGTACCTGCTTTAATCTTCAAAAAACGGCAAAGTCTAATAACAACAGGAGCTAATATTAATACGACGACGACATCACTAATAATTGCTGCCAATAAAGTAGTGACAGTACATATCAAATAAAAGAAGGTCCTTCTATTTCCTTTTGATATTTTAAAAAGTTTTACTGCGATAAATTCTAATATATTTGAATCTTGTGCGATTTTAGTTATAATACTCATACAAAGTATAACTATTATTGCTTCAAATTCAATAAAGGAAATAAAATCTGTTATTGTTAAACCCTTAACTAAACCAGTAATTGTTGCTGCTACAAAACAACATAATAAGGATATAGCTACAAAATCTAACTTTTTTGATGAATAACTAATTAAAATGATAATAAATATGGCAAATATCAAGATAAGAAGCAGTATTTCTTCAAACACCTTGAATTCTTCATTATTATAAAATAATTTTTTTAAAAAAGAATAAAAATTTAATCAAATTTCATTACAATAGGAAATTATTTATATAAGATTATAAGTAATAGCGTTTTGGTTGAATTCTCCTTATAATAATTTTAATTTTTTAAAGATAATATGAATTATAAGATTCTAATTTGAAATTCAACCCAATTTTCAATTAAAATAAAGATAATTTATTTGATAATAAATTAAAGTAAATTTATAAACGTTATTATCAATTTAACTACCATCTTTAAAT
>JBHLQA010000128.1:0-8191 GCA_048885285.1 Candidatus Odinarchaeota archaeon | reverse complement strand
TTATTTTCGAATGATGCTTTTGGACAGCATTATGCAACTTCTAAACGTTGGGATGATGAAAATGATTTAACTGAGGTTTTTCAAGAAGCGGAAAAATATTATGCAAATATTTTACTTCATCTTTCTGGATTAATAGCAAAGACATTACCTAAGGTTGGAGCTTTACCAATTGAAATTATATGTCCGTCCCATGGAATTTGTTGGAGAACACATATCCCCGAAATTTTAGAGAGATATACTAAATGGAGTAAAGGGGAGATAGATAAAAATAGTGTACTTATTGTATATGATACAATGTGGGATAGTACAGCAAAAATTGCTAAAGCTTTAACCAAAGAAATTAAGCATAGAGGAATTCCCGTAAAAAGGTACAGATTGACCAATGCGGATTATTCTGATGTAATAACAGAAGCGATGAAAGCAAAAGCCATCCTAATCGGAAGCCCAACTCTAAATAATGGATTATATCCAACTGTAGCAGAATACTTATCATATCAAAAGGGATTAAAACCTATGAATAAGATTGGATTAGCTTTTGGCTCATATGGTTGGGGGGGAGGTGCTGTAAAAGAAATTGTTGAACAAATGAAAGCGGCTAAAATTGATGTAATAGAAGATACTATAGAAATTAAATTTGTTCCAAGAACGGAAGATTTAGACTTTAAAGAAATCGTAGATAAATTATTAGAAAAGATGGGGTAAAAAGAGGGAGTTAAAATGGAGTTTATGCTAACGGAAGAACAAAAAGCACTACAAAAAAAGACAAGAGAGTTTGCAATTAATGAAGTATTACCAGTAAGTCAAAAATATGATGAATCAGAAGAATTTCCTTTACCAGTCATTAAAAAAGCTTGGGAAGAAAAACTATTAAATTTAGGAATTCCTAAGCAGTATGGTGGTCCTGGTTTTGGTTTGATAAATTCATGCATTGTTGTTGAGGAAATCTCCTCCGCATGTCCTGGAATTGCTACTTCAATCTTCGATAATAATCTTGGTGCTGAACCAATAGTTATTGGAGGAAATGAAGAACAAAAACAAAGAATTTTAGCTGAATTAATTAATGAATTTAAATTGATTGCTTTTGCTACATCTGAACCCTCAATGGGATCTGACGTCGCTGGAATGAAATGCAAAGCAGAGAAGGATGGAGATGAGTATATTTTAAATGGTAATAAATTTTGGATTACTAATGGAGGATATGCTGATTACATCACTTTATTTGCTACAGTGGATCCTGAAAAAAAGCATAAAGGGATTTGTGCTTTTATTGTAGATACGAAAAGTGAAGGAGTAAAATTGGGTAAACAAATTCCTAAATTAGGTCAAAGATCGTCAAATACCGTATCAGTAGGGCTAAAAAATGTGAGGATTCCTAAAGAAAATGTTCTCGCCAAACCAGGAAGAGGGTTTGTTTTAGCTATGCAAACATTTGCTCATACTCGACCCGCCATAGGTGCATTTGCAGTTGGATGTGCTCGTTCTGCAATGGAATATTCTATTGATTATGCCCAAAAAAGAGAAGCTTTTGGAAGACCAATTGGAAATTATCAAGTAATTCAAGAAAAAATAGCTAATATGTATAAAGACATTGAAGCTGCACGGTTATTAACATATAAAGCAGCGTGGGAAGCCGATCAAGGCATGGATAATAATTTGAGTTCTTCTATTGCCAAAGCTTTCGCTTCAGATGTTGTTATGAATGTTACAACTGAAGCAATTCAAATTTTTGGAGGTTATGGATATCTGAGGACATATCCTGTAGAAAAACTATTTAGAGATGCTAAATTATACCAGATATATGAGGGTACAAGTGAAATTCAAAGAATTGTAATCTCTCGATTTGTTATGAAACAATATGAACATGCAATGCCTTTTCTTGGAAAAAAAAGAAATTCATAAACATTTAATCATATTCTTTTACTTCTTTTTTTTTGAACAAAACTCATTTAATATGTTATCCAAAAGTTTTCATTTTCGTTATCTCAGTAATATTCATTTTCTTTACCTTCCTAAATTGTACAATTACTACAATAAAAACAATGAAAAATAAATTTAATCCGAGATACAAATAACTTATTGGATAAATATGATAAAATATTCCTGCTAATTCATCTCCCAACAAATCTAGAATAGTTTCACCAAGCAAATTTCCAATAAAAATTCCAATTGGAATTGATATCAAAAAGTAAATTAGGACTTCTTTTAGGATACTCTTTCTTATTTCATAGTCATATAAACCTAATGCTTTCATATTTGCATAATCTTCAATGCGATATTCTACTAAATTTTTAACAATAATTCCAGAAATTAATAATCCAAATAATGTAAATATAATCCCAAAAGCAATAGTAAAGAGATCAAAAAAGTCAGCGGATTTTTCTAAAGACTCTGCGACATTATCTTTTAGTATAACATTGTTAACGTATTCCAAATCCTCGACTTGGAGTAATGCATTACTATTATTCGATTCAATTGTGAAATAAATTGTATTAATTATGTTTTCATTTTCTAAAACTTTTTGAGCAGAGTTTAAATGGAGATAAATTGTATTTTGAGCAAAGTCATCAATTATTCCAATAATTTTAAGATTAAATGAATTATTAGAGACTTGATTTTTAACATATATATCCTTTCCAACTTTTAAAGAATATTTCCGAATTAGATCCTTAGTAATGTAACATTCTCCCTCATTTGATAATTCCGCACTATTTTCAGATTTAAATGTATGCAGTATAGAGTCTTTTTCAAAAGCAAGAATACGTAAATATTTGTTATATTCGCTTGAATTATCTTCATTAAATAATATCATATCAGAGATTCCAAACTCATAATATTCTATATTTGAAAGTTCGGAAAAGTCTTCTTCTACAAGTGCTTTATCTTGATAATCCCAAGTTGATGCAATTCCATCCCATTTTTCAATATTATTAAGCTTATTTTCGAAGGAATAATCAACACTATCAGGAAGAGCATAAGCTATTACTAAGAAGGATGACGATATAATTAAAGCCAAAGCTATGAATAATAAATATATTTTTTTTCCAAAGATTCTCCTAATATTATAACTTGTAAAAGGGTGAATATTTTTCTTTATTCTATTGGCAATTTTCTCCACTAAAGGCTTTTTTTCTAAAAATTTCGTTTCATACTTTAGTGATTCTTGAATTTCCATTTTGAACGATCTCATTACAACCAAAAGAGTTACCAAAATTGAAAAGAAAAATAATAATCCTCCAATAATCAATATATTTAAATAAGTAAAAGCTATTTCTGGGAAAAATGGGATACCTGTTGCTGATATTAATAAATTATTTATAGGAATTCCCGCCAAAATACTAAGAATTGCACCCAGAATTAATGAAATTACAAAAATAAGAAAATTAAATAGTATATAACTTCCTATTATCTCTTTCCTTGTTGCTCCTAAACCTTGGAAGACTGAAATTGATTTCAAATCAAATTCAATAAGACGATGAACAACGGTTATTAATAGAATCAAAGAACCAATAATAAAAATAATAACACAAGCTAATAGAAATTTGCGATCTGATTTTTCATCTTCCCTCATTGTTTTTATAAAGTAATTTTCATCTTGAGTTATACTTTCCTCTATATAAGAACCAAGTTTTTCATTAATTATTTCATCGAATTCTTCTTGATTTGTCTCTGAATGTAATTTATATAATATTTCATTAATGATTGTATTATTATAAGGTATAAAAACTTCATTTAAATAGTTAATATCAATATAAAGTATGGGAAATGGTTCAAAAGAAGGAAAAACGATACTTTGAACTAATGAATAATACATAAATTCAGGATTAAATCCAATCTCGGAAATCTGGATATTCTTTATTATAGAACCTAATTTAAGAGTAATATTTTCTCCAGCTTTAATATGATGTCTATCTGCAAAAGAATACTCAAGACTATATTCATAGTCTTTTATGTCATTTTTATTTTTATCAATAAGTGAATTGATTCGATTTGATCTTGAAAGATTAAGACCAACTAATAAGCCATCATATTCATTTTCATCTATTTGCAATTTTATATTAATAAAAGTCCTTAATTCATAGCAATCTAAATATTCGTCAGAAAGTTCATCTAATATAGGGTGAATTGTAGAAGCTTTAGTTGGTTTTGTATAAATAAATCCATCTGAAAAATTAGTTAGTTCAATGGTTTCTTTTATTACTCTACTTCTTGAATCTTGCATATCAAACATTAGACTTCCAAAACCGATACTAAAACACATTAAAATGATTAGGGGAAGAACTTTACCTTTATTCTTTGTTATTGTTCTATAACCCTTTTTCCATATGAACCATCTAGATTGTGAAATAACAATCCCCTCTCTCATTCTTGATTGTTATTATTTATATAAATGTCATGATGAGCTTCCTTCTCATCTTTAAATAATTTTCCATCTCTAATGTGAATGTGATCCTTTGCATATTTATCAGCCATATCCTCATCATGAGTAACAATCAACAAGGTTGTGCCATACTCTTCTGATAAGGATTTCAACAATTTGTATATCTCATTACTTTTTTTAGTATCTAAATTACCTGTTGGCTCATCAGCTAAAATCAGAATAGGATCTTTAATTAAGGCTCTTGCAATTGCAACTCTTTGCTGTTCGCCACCAGACAACTGATTTGGATAATTTTTTAATTTATCACCTAAACCAAATTTTACTAACATTTCCTTTGATTTCTTTCTTGGATTTAAAATATTAGAAAATCTTGCTGATAATTCAACGTTTTCTAAAGCAGTCAAAATAGGGATTAAATTATAAAATTGAAAGATAATTCCAATTTTTTCTCTTCTATATTGTGTTAATTCATTTTTTGAAAATTTTGTAATATCTTCAAATTTCCCATTATATTTGATCAATACTTCTCCTTTATCTGGTGAATCAAGACCACCTATCATGTTTAATAATGTTGTTTTTCCACATCCAGAGGGTCCAAGAATCATTTTAAAACTTCCTTTTTCAACATATAAAGAAATACCATTTAAAGCGTTAAATTGAACATTCCCAGCTTTATATGACTTATAAAGATTCTGAATGATAATTTGGGAATTAAAATAATTATTCTCTAATATTAAACTAGAATTTTTACTCAAATTAGATTTTCACCATTAATTTTTCGATGATTTTTTTAGTTATTTAGTCATACCTAAATAGAAATATTTTGTTTTTTATATATACTTTATGTTATTTTAAATGATTTGATACAATTTTAAGAGAAAAAGTATGATAAAAATATTCAATGAGGAATCATTCCCTTAGAAAATCTATTTAGAGATGCTAAATTATACCAAATATATGAGGGTACAAGTGAAATTCAAAGAATTGTGATTTCTCGTTTTGTTATGAAACAATATGAGCATGCACTGCCATTTCTAGGAATAAAAGAGCTTAGAATTATAATATTTATTTATATCTTAAATTTTTTTACTCTATTCTGTCAGGTTATTTTGCTTTTCTAATTTTTTCTTTTTAAGAAAATTATAATAAGTTTTATAATATTTACGTTGACATAAATTATCACAAAAAATTTGAAAATTCTTATCCAGCCATAGACTTCTTAATTCATGAATTTTTAAATAATTATGAAATTTACTAAATTTATATATATCTATTGAAGATTCACAGAATAAACATTTTCTTTCCTTTAATTCTTGCTCAATCTTTTTTAATTCATGAATTTTAAGATATCTAAAACAATCACAACAATGAAATTCTAAAATTGAAGTTTGCCATAATTTTAAAATATATTCTGGAGAAAAATTAATATTATCACTCAAAAAATCGTAAATATTTAGATCTTTACCGCAATTCCAGCATGTTCTTTTCTTAAAGTATTTTTCTGACTTTATTAATTCTCTTAATTTTTGAATTTTATCCCATAGACCCGCATTATTCAACTTTTTTAGGAATATAAAAAGCTCATTAGATTTATTCTTGTATCTAATTATAATAGAATAGTATTATTCCAACTTTTTATAATGATCGCTTATAATAAGTAATCGCTAATCTGCACAATTATACTTTATTCTAAATCTCCTACATCTGCACAATTTTTTTTGCTGCTTCTAAGAAATTGTCACATATTAACGTTGGTTTTATTCCAAGAGATTCTAAATCGTTTATATGTTCATTACCATGTCCAGTTCTGAGGAAAGCTGTTTTACAACCTGCATTTATACCAAATTCTATATCTGAGGGATGATCCCCCATCATCCATGATCTAGTTATATCGACATTAAATTCATTAATGATTTCTTTAGCAAATTTAGTCTTAGGTTTTCGGCATTCACAATCATGCTCTTTTAAGTGAGGACAGAAATAAGTTTCAAGAATGTTAATTTTTTCTTTTTTTAATATCTTTATTAAATAATTATTAAAATTATAAAAATCTTGAGAGGTATAAAATCCTCTTCCTATACCTGATTGATTAGTTACAATAAAAAAAAGAAATTGATTACTAAGTAATTTTAATCCTTCAATGACTCCAGGTAATAGTTCAAAATCTTTAATTTTATAGGCGTAGTTCTTATCATCAATTAAAGTACCATCTCTATCTAAAATAATAGCTTTATTTTTAACCAACTTTAATTACCTCAATTTAATTCCAAAATAAATAGGAAATTTCTCTAGAAAATTAAGAAAGTAATTATAGCAAGATACCCAATTCCTAATACAATATGTAATAATGCAAATAAACCTCCGATTCTTAATAATCTCTTATAATTCATACCATCAACACAATATTTAGTAGAGAGTTCTAAAGTCATCATATCTGCAGCAGAACCCTGAGGTAAAAAATTACCTCCTAAATTAATACCCAATATAAATGCAATTAAGAGAGGTGCAGCTGAAAAGTTTAAAGAAACTAATAGTTGTATAACAGGAATGAAAATTACAGTAACAGGTACATTATCAAGAAATCCAGAAAGAATAGATGTGAAAATTAATATAAGAATCGATAATAAAAAAATATGCTCTGGGGCTATAAGATTTATGAAATCCTCAATTAATCCTATAATTCCAGAAACTTCAAAACAATAAACTAATACAAATAAACAAATAAAGAAGAATATTAGTTTAAAATCTACTTCTTTAAGATAATGGGAGATATCTGGTTGTTTCTTACCAGATTCTTTCATTCGAGGATTAATGAAAACAAAAATAAGCATTCCTAAAAGTCCAATAAAAAGAATATTTGGAATTATAATTAATAAAGTGAAGAAGATCAATAAAGCGATTAAATTTTTATAAAATACTTTAGATTTTATTGGTTCTTCCATAATTATTAATTCATGCACTTCTACAGTTTCTTGATTGAGAAGCTCTTCATATTCCGAACAATGTGGAACCCAGATCTCCTGTAAATGTTTCCTTAAGAAAAATCTGTCCAATAAAAATAAAGTTATAATAACCGCTAAAATAAAATATAATCCTAAGTTAAGGAAAAACCAGCTTGTTGTTAGTTGAAATTTATCTGCAATTAAAATATTTTGAGCGGAGCCAAATGGAGTCAATGTAGCGGCCAAATTAATGCATATTGTCATTCCCATTAATATTGGAGTAGGATTTATCTTCATTTTCTCTGATGTGCTTATTATCATTGGAATAAAAATAACAGCAACTGAAATATCTTCGATAAAAGCAGCACTAAGTGTTGAAATCAAACATATTACCCAAAAAAACTGTCTCGTATTTGTACTATATTTTTTAGTTATTCGCAATGCGATTTCATTGAATATACGTTTATCCTCTAAAATTGCTACGATTGTAAACATTGAAATTAAGAAAAAAATTACAGTCCAGTCTATTGCTTGAAAAAAATCTTCAAGAGATATTGGAATTGGTGAAAAGAAATATGTTGCCGTAGCTGCTGCCAACATAGAAGCTAAACTATACGCTAAAAAATCTGTTTTCTCACGAAAAAGAGCAATTATAACTATAATAAAGCAGAAAACTATGAATAATTGTAAAATGTAATTCATTGTTCCTCTTTAATAGGATTCTTTTATTTTATTGATACTAATAAAAGTAGTATAAAATCTTAATAATTCATTATTTTAAAATATTAAAAAAAACTTAATTGACAAATTACACTCACCCGACAAAAAAAGGCTCGGGTGCTTCTTAAAAGAGTAACATTTATCTTCGTAT
>JBHLQA010000127.1:0-8241 GCA_048885285.1 Candidatus Odinarchaeota archaeon | reverse complement strand
AAACTATAAAAAATTCTTTTTAACTTCTTGTATAACTAGATTAATTAAATCCTTAGGGTTTCCGATCCCATAGAAGGTAACTTTATTAAGTAAATTCTTAAATTTGTCCATTGGAATTTTTTTTGACCCAATAAAGAAGCCTACAATTTTATGCCCCTTTTCAGCTAAATCTATCATAATTTTTTTAGCCTTACTCCAATTATAAATACCAAAATCCGTAATAATAAAAACAAGTACATTTCTATCTGCTTTTCCACATTGATTTGCAATTTGTTTTATGGGCAGGAATGTACCTCCTCCTTGATATCTAAGTAAAGTATGTTCAGCCTTTTTATAATCCGAAGTCCATTTACAAATATCTGCTCTATTTGAAAAATTAATTATACTGAATTTTGCTCCTTTACTTGCAGCAAAGTGTAGAGAAGCAAATGCAGCTATTAAAGCGGTATGATAAGGTCCTTTACCTCGAACAGATCTAGATGTATAATTCCAACCCATTGAACCTGAAGAATCCAAAACAATTAAAAGATCTGGAATCTGTTTTTCTACTAGGTGCCCCGTTCCTTCTGTAAAAGCCCATTTTCTTGTAGTAACATTCGGAATCATTATGGGACTATTTAATAAACTCTGAACTACATCTAATTCTTCGATTCTATCTCCAATTCGCCATACTTCAGGATAAACAGGTAACTGCCCTCCTGGCTTTTGCTCAAATATCTTTATTTCGATTAAATTTTTTGCGGATCCCCTATACCAAGTAGATAACGCATTTCCATCAATTAAGATCCCTGCTTGTCTAGCAGGTCCACCAAATTCTGAGTAAGGAATATCCTTCGCAAATTCTTCTGATTTTTGCCTTAAATCATCTTCATTACCTTCTTTTAATTTATCCGCATTTTTATTCTCTAATGGATTATCCATTATCTCTAAAACATCTTTAGGAACTTCTATAAAAACTCCACCTGGACCTTTTCTCTTTTCTTTATTTTTATCTAAAATACCTCCCGCACCTATTAACGTGAAAGTATCTTGAATTAAATTATTTAAATATTTAGCAATAAGAGATACTTTTTTTTCCCAGGTAGTCTCATCTTCGAAATCCTTTAGAATCGTTTTAGTAACTTTTTCAGCTAATGAATCCATTTCTTTTAATGTTTCATCATGTAATATATCTTCTTTCCATAATTTTTCATACGCTCGAAACAGGAACTTCGTCAAATTACTAATTGAACCTTTACTTTTAAGATGTTTATAAGTTTTTTCCAATTCCCATTTGATGAGACTTGGATATTTTTGATATAACTTTGTATCTATTATAAGATCAGCAAAAATATTTACAATTATAGGGGCAAAATTCTGGTTTACATGAAGCATAGTAGCTCTAAGTAATTTTGCATTAATTAATCCATCATAAGGTATTATCTGATAATGAGATATTTCATGAAGTGAAATAATATGAAAATAGTCTATATATTCGTTATTATCTTTGAATATTGGCGCATTAGCTAAGTTCATTGTAATCTGCCATCTATGTTCGGGATCAATATAAAAACCTTCTAAATGTGTATAATCAAATACATAATTAGGCTCATTTAAAGGAGGAAAATAAAATTCTGCAAGAGCTTTATTAAATGCAATCTTAGCTAATTCAATGATCTTTAATTCATTTTCTGTAATTTCTTTTTTACTAGTCTTACTTTTTCCTCTTCTACTTAATTGTACCATTTTGATCTAAAACAATTTATTCTTCTTTCTGAATATAACCTAAATTATTAATTATATTTCTCAATTTTAAAGCTTCAGAACCTCCTGAGACCTGAATATTCACTGATGAATCATCATCAGTACCTGTTACATTTATTTCTATTAGAAGATCTTCCGTACGGATTTGTTTTGTTTGTCTTTGGCTAAAAGCCTCCTTTATTGGTTGATCTAATTCAGAAAACTCAGCTGCAATATCAGCCCATAATTCCTTCCAATAACCAAATTTGAATACATAATCGGTAACAGTTTGTTTAAACAACTCCCGATTAATCCATTCTATTAAGTCTCCTCTATTGGGAAAATCAATTTCTTCCATAAGATTATTTCTGATTTCAGCCAATTTAGTAATATCACCTTTTTTGGATGCTTCTTGAATTTGTTGAGCAATTGGGGGATATTGCTCATTATTAATTGAATTTACAAACGGAATTAAATCATATTTTACAATTAAGTCATTCTTTTCGAACTTTTTCAATTCTATTAAGTCATTATCCTTAGGATTTCCCTCCCGAAAGCTTTCCGTAATGAAATAACATGTTTCACGGGTTTTAAATCTTTTTGAAATTTTATTCAAAAGATTCTTGGAAAATTCATATTTATTTCCGAAATATGGTGCTTTGTCTAATTCTCTTTTCACATATATCGTTCTATGCGATATTACATAAGGAGCAATTGTATTAACAATGTGTATGTCAACTTTATTAAAACCTAATAACCATGTTAAAGCCTTGGAATATCTTAATAGATCCTTGGCAACTCTTACACTTAAAATCGAATCAATCTTATTACAAACATTTTGAGCCGTATTAAAATGACATCCTGAACATAAACCTGTACTGGGTTTTAAGTCTTCAGTATTCCCTTTATCAATACGATCACATAATGTAAATTCTCTGACTATAGCATGGATATAGTTATTGACTTCAGATGGGAAAGAAATTTTATTAATATAAAAGTGAATTTCCATTAACTCATCTATATTTAAAACTTTAGGTACTTGGATTAATTCATCATATCCACTGTATTTTTCATCTTTCCCAGTTAAAATTAGTTGCAAATCATGACTTCCAGGCATTGAAATAGGCACAGAGATTCCAAATCTATCTAAAAATGGTTGAGATAATTCAAAAGTACCAATATCATGAGGATTAATTGTTGCAAACAGACAGTATTTATTTATAGTAGTAATTGTGTCATAATATTTAACAGTACCTTCTGCAAGTAAAGAAAGTAATATATCTTGAGCATATGGAGTTAGACGATTTACTTCATCGATTATTTTCCAAAAATTGATAACAAATTGACGCCATACAACTTCTTCTACTCCTTCCTTCATAAGTTTCCCAAGTTTTAAGGTGCCTATAAGTTTCTCTTCAGTTAATTGTGGATGTCCTCTTATAATTGAGTTCTCAATTTCATTAAGAGAATTGGAAGTAAACATTCGACCAAGATATTTACAGATTGATGTCTTCCCCCCACCATGACCACCAATCAACAGCATCGCAGAATTAGGAACTAGGGCATTTAAAACACTTAAAGTTAAAATCTCGGGCAACTTTTTCGGTTCAATCTTCTTATTTTTTTCATTATAGTATCTTATTTCTAAGTTCTTGGAATGGATGAATAACTGATTTGCTTGTATCAAATTAATGATTTTCCAGACCTTTTTTCTAAGTAAATCTTCTTCTTCTAGTTTTGTCGGCATATGGGGGATTCTCTTTAGATTTTTTATATTAATTAAAAAGTTCATTAATTATTTAATTTTATCTCTTAAGGATATGTTAAATTACTCATTCTTTAATTGATTTTAAGTTATGTTTAATACTGCTTATATTAAAGCATTATCTTTAAATAATTAACTAATATGGGTCTGTTTTTTTGAAATTCATTCAAAAGATTTTAGTTATTGGCAAATTAGGAACATTCTGATAAGTGATTTTTAACTACTTTTTTCTCTTAAAATAAAAATTATTTAATTTCTTATTCATTTTTAAATATGTTTCTTATGGGAATTTTATTATTATGAAAAAAAATCTAATAATTATAGATTTCTTTAGTAGAGAAATAAAAATAATTTAGTTATAGTAATGAGGGATAAATATTGATATTTAAGCCAAAACATAAAAAATATTCAAAAAAAATGTCTACATGGGGGATAGGTCTTAAAATGATGTTAATTTCATTACCATTTATCCTTTTATTCGCATTTTTATCCTTTTTTTTTGAATCCATTTTTCAATTTCCAGGAAATACTAAATGGTTATTAATTTTAGGTCTTGTTTGGATGGTTCTAGGGTTTATTATTTTGTTAATATCAAAAAAAACAATCAAGCGTACATTCCGAGAAAATATACTCATTACGACTGGTATTTATGGATTTATTAGAGATCCAGTCTATGCTGCATGGATTTTAGGGATCTTGCCAGGAATTGCTTTATTTTTTCGATCTTGGATTTTATGCTTTATTCCATTGGTGTTATATATTGTTTATCGAATTTTAATTCCTACTGAAGAGAAATTTTTGGAAAATAAATATGGAGATGAATATCTAAATTATAAAAAGAACGTCTGGAGAATAATCCCCCATTTAAAACCATATAAAAAGAAGCAAAATTGAAATACTTAGTATCTCTTTTAGAATCGGAGAATCAGAGTAATATAGATTCTTTAATAAGGATATATGTGAAAAATGTTGAAATGAATTTAAAAAGAATTGGATTTTTAAAATTCTTTTCCTGAGTTGGTCTTCTTATTTTATAATTTTCAACATTTAGAGGAGTTTCTTAAAGTTTTCAATATTAAATAAAAGTCAGTTTGGAAATTTATTTTTACTCTTAATACATTAAGATTTATAGAAAATCCTGAATGTATTCTTTTTTATTACTTTAATCTTTTTAATGTTTAAACGAGAATTAAAAAAATTTTTTACTCGATAAAAATAAATTATTCAAATTCTGTATAGCCTCTAAAATTTTGATTCTTTTTATCATAATAATTTTACAAATTTCTAATTAAGTTTTTTGAGCGTAAACAATTGAAGAACCCCCAAAAATATCGATTCTTTTTTCATATCCTTTTAAAACCTTATTAATAACACCTGATTTAATATCTTCTTTTAATTTTTTACATCCTGCTTCTATTTGATTCTCTGTTAATAGTGCGAACATAGAATCCCCATTGCGAAAATCCTTATCTAAATATTTTTCTGGTTTCTGATTTAAAATTACTGAATCATCATAACATACTTTAACTCCTATATTTGAAAATCCTATTTTTTTAAGTAGTGAAGTTAATTTCTTAATATCAAGAAAGCGTTTTAATTCTAATTTTAGACCCTCTGGAAAATAATAAGTATACCAATAAGTATTGATTTGATTGTGAGAACACGTATGTATTGCTATATAACCTTTTTTACGGAGAATTCTATAAACTTCTTTTAAAAAGACAAATTTATCCTCAATATGATGAATAACTTGAATGGCATATAATCCATTAAAAAGATTCGAACGGAAAGGAAGATTTATGATATTACCATTAATAAATTTTAAATTAGGAAACTTAGATACTGCCTTGTTAATCATAGCTAAAGAAAGATCTATACCAATAATGTTTTTTGTAAAATGATTTAGAGCAGCAGTATAATTTCCAGTACCACATCCCATATCAAGAACTAACGAATTAGAATTAATGTGAGTCAATTTTATTAAAGCATCTACCGTCTTGGTATTAATACCCCTACTCAAATCGTAAATTTGGCTAAACTTA
Source organism: Candidatus Odinarchaeota archaeon (assembly GCA_048885285.1). Classification (GTDB taxonomy): domain Archaea; phylum Asgardarchaeota; class Lokiarchaeia; order Sigyniarchaeales; family SOKP01; genus Loki-b32. The sequence goes on along the minus strand of JBHLQA010000127.1, from coordinate 2,712 downwards.
TCGTATTTTATTTCTCTCATTAACATTAATTATGAAATTTAATTACTTTACAAATTTTTTGAATGAAAAAAGAATTATAATCGAAATTTTATTTAGTTACAAATAAATTAATTCACTTAAACCCTCAATGACATAATCTGGTTGATATTCCCATCGATTATAGGGTTTTGTTTCGATTTTAAATTGTCTTTTAATTAGACATGACGAAATATTTGCTTTTTTTGCAGCAATTATATCAACGATTGAATCTCCAATCATTAAAGCATTGGAATTCAAAGGATTATAGTTGAACTTTCTCAAAATTGACAAAATACCTCTGGGAGAGGGTTTTGCGAATGTCTCATCAATCTCAGGGCCCATACAAAAGATTTCATGAAAAAATTCGGATATATTAAATTTTTTCAAAATATAGTCTACAACATAACCTGACGTATTAGTTACAATAGCAAGTCTATTTGATTTATTATAAATCTTTTTGAGTATATCCTTAACATCATTAAATAATCCTATTTTATTTTGTTTAATTAGAACTTTTCGTTGCTCAAAATCAATTTTATCATATGTTTTCCAAAAATTATAAGGTTCAGGAATATCCCACTTATTCAATATTTTGATAAAATCTTTTCCCGCTAACCAAAATTTTAGCCTTTCTTCTCGATCTGGTATCTTAGGAGCTTTCAATGTATTTAGTGTAAGTGTAAAAACTTGTTCTGCATAGTCACGAATATTTCCCAAATTTAATAAAGTTCCATCTAAATCAAATATATAGAATTTAAATGTCATTTTCTTATAAAAGAAATGAAAAAATATTTAAAAATAGCCTATATGCCCTAGATTATTCTTGTTCTCGTCTAAAGCATATACAAGCCCCATTGATAAAGGTTCCGCATCTTTATCCTTAGTAGATTTAGCGACTTTTTTTATAGTATCTAATTTTAAAATGAAAATACCATTACATTTTTTGCATTTAATATATATTTCTTTTGTGTGTATCTTATCATCTTCATATTCTTCTTTCTTAAAGGGTTCTAATAAGTCAGAATTCTGATTATCGCAATTTTTTAAGAAACATTGATCTAAAGAGATTTTTTCCATTCCACGTCTCGCTAATGAAATATATGCATAGCTGGGGATTTCAAGCCTTAGATCTTCATTATTTACCATAAATAAATTAAAAATAAATAATACTTAATACTTTTTATTATTTTTAAAAACATTTTAGAAATTTTAAGTAAGGTAGTTAATCTTAATTAATATCTAGTATTATTTTTTATTGAACAGAGATATGTCAGAAAAGGAAGAATTCTCAAAGGAGACTATTGATCATATTTCAAAGTTAGCTTTATTGGACTTGTCTGAAGATGAAAAGGAAAAATTATCTCAAGAATTAGGAAATATTTTAAATTATTTCAAAAAACTTAATGACTTAGATACAAGCGATGTAAAACCCACTACACATCCAATCGAGGGATTGAAAAATGTTTTTCGCGAAGATATTCCTAGAAAATCACTTACAAATGAAGAGGCTTTGAGAAATGCTAAACACAAAAAAGATGGATATTTCAAGGCTCCAAGAATACTAAAAGAATAAGATAAATTTTAGGTTTTACATTTATCAGTCAATTTTTTTAGGATTAAAACGATTTCTATAAGAAAGAATAAAAATTTAATAAAAATTATTTTTTGGCTATTTTGACTGAAAATTTAGTTATTTAAGATTTTCGGCGATTTGATCAAGATTCCTGTTTCTTCTATTATTAAAATTTTTTGTAGACTCAGAAAATCCTTGTTTTGGCACAATCCTCATCTTTAATCGCTTTATTTTTATCCTATTTCCTTTTTCATACTCGATATCAACTTCATAATTTATTTTTTTTTTCTTACGAATAATGTTATATACTCCCATTATAGGATATTGATAACCGAAACAAGGATTATTATGAGGAGTGTTTATATTCATGAGTTCTTGCACTTGTTTTTGCACTTTTTTTTGGATATAGTCATTAAGTCCCATATAAAGCGCAACATTCGCACCTTGAGTTGAACTTGCCCCTGATCCTGTACTTGATCCGCTACCAATCGCTGTTGCTGCAAAGGAAGAACCCGGTGTAGGACCAAATTTACCATGAGCAATGATTCTGTAATTTGTTAGGTAAACTCTTCCAACGACTTGGGTATCCTTTTGAATTGTTTTTCCCTTAAAACAAGTTATTATCTTTTCACCTGCAAAAAAAATATAATTTTCAAGGATATATCTTTCCATCTCAAACATCTCATTATAATTATAGTAATTACTGATGTTTTTATGAAATTTTGGATAAATATCTTCCATAAAAAACAGAGCATCAATGAGTAACAATTCACCAATAAGATCATAGATTTCTTTTTTTGGGAGACTTCTATATAGAACTTTATCTGTCAAAATCTTCCGAAGTCGTCGCTTTTGTTTTTGATGCATCAATGATTTTGCTTTTTCTTTTAAATTCTCAGGATTAATTATCATTTCATTCATTTTTTTCAACCATATAAAGGATTTCTATTAATAATAATATTAATATAATAAACCTGTTTTAAAACATTTTCATATTTCACTCTTTTTAGAGAAAGAATTTGAGTAGTTTAGGATTTTGTATATCCCTTTATTTAAATTTTAATTTATTCTAAGTATTTTTTCACTTCATCAAGTAACAAAGCGGGTTTAAACGGTTTTAC
>JBHLQA010000126.1:0-8249 GCA_048885285.1 Candidatus Odinarchaeota archaeon | reverse complement strand
GTTAATTTCTGGCATGCTTATGAAAAGGGAGCAAAATTGATTGTAATCGACCCTAGAAAAGGCTTCTTAGCAAAAAAGGCAGATTATTGGCTCCAATTGCGACCAGGAACAGATGCAGCATTAGCTTTAGGATTTTTTAGAGTGATTATTGAAGAAGAGCTATACGATAAGGAGTTTGTAGAACATTATATTCACGGTTGGGATAATTTTGTTGAAAGGGTCATGAAGGATTACCCTCTCAAGCGTGTGGAAAAAATAACTTGGATTGATCAAGAGTTAATCCAAAATGCAGCTAGATTGTATGCTACCACAAAACCAGCTGGGATCCATTGGGGTGTGCCAACAGAGCAGAATATCAATTGCACTGATTTTACTAGAACAGCCATAGGTCTCATGGCAGCTACAGGAAACCTTGACGTCCCTGGTGGGAATGTTTTTTACCAACCACCTCCTGTTAGAAAAGTTTCTGAATTTTCTGCTAATAGTGCTTTACCTCCCCAACAAAAAAAAAAACGTCTTGGAGGAAATCAATATAAGCTTGCTGATAGAATGACCATCATTACACCTAAATGTGCATGGGATGCCATTTTAAAGGGAAAACCTTATCCTGTAAAAGCAGGATATCTTGTGGGGACTAATCCTGTGGTTTCAAGAGCAAACGCAAATGAAGTCTATAAAGCATTAAAGAATCTTGAATTTCTTGCGGTATCAGATTTCTTCCTAACACCAACTGCAGAACTGGCAGATATTTTTCTTCCAGCAGGTACATGGCTTGAACAGGATCACGTTTCAGAAAACTGGAAATATCACGGATATATCTTAGCAAGACAAAAAGCTGTGGAAATTGGTGAATGTTGGCAGGATCATAAGATTTTCATGGAATTGGGTAAGAAATTAGGTCAAGAATGGTGGGACACTGTGGAAGATTCCTTGAACTGGTTACTCGAACCATCAGGTATAACATGGGATGAATTTAAAAAGATCGGTTATCTTCAAGGGGATATGAAATATTACAAATACAAAGAAAAAGGTTTTTCTACTCCTACAAGAAAAGTTGAAATATACTCAACCATTCTTGAAAAATGGGGATTTGATCCCTTACCAAAGTATAAGGAGATACCAGAAAGCCCTATATCCAATCCAGATTTAGTTAAAAAGTACCCATATATCCTAAATGCTGGATTAAGGACACCTACTTTTTTTCATTCTGAAAACAGGATGATATCATGGCTTAGAGAGATAAGACCTGATCCAATTGTTGAGATTCATCCTAAAACAGCAAGAAAGCATAACATATATGAAGGAGACTGGATTTGGATTGAATCACCACGAGGACGTGTTAAGCAACGGGCAAAATTGAATAGTGGAATAGATCCTAGAGTGATCGTGGCAGAACATGGCTGGTGGTATCCAGAAGTCAAGAGCTCTGATCATGGATGGGATACTTCAAATATAAATTTGTTAACTGATAACTCCTATGAGTCGATGGATCCAGTAATGGGAGCAACAAGTTTAAGAGTTCTTTTGTGTAATATAATTCGCTGTGAAAATGAATGAGATGAATAAGATGGAAAAAATATCACTAATAATTAATAAGGATAACTGTATGGGTTGTCATGCTTGTGAAATTGCATGCAAACAGGAGCATAAACTTGATCTCGGTCCAAGATTGGTACGAGTGATTGAGCAATCTCCTGATTTTATTCCTATATATTGCCATCATTGTGAAAACCCTCCTTGTAAGGAAGTTTGTTCTGTAGAGGCAATATTTATAAATGACCAAGGTATTGTTTTAATTGATAGCGAATTGTGCATTGGATGTAAAGAATGCATCAAAGCATGCAATTATGGCGCTATGCAATTTGATATTATTCAGGAGATAGCCATAAAGTGCGATCTATGTATCAAAAGGTTAGAAAAGAAAAAAAAACCTTCATGTATGATTGTCTGTCCTACAGGTTCTATCAGTCTCGTTAACAGATAATTTATAAATATAATTTTTTCTTGATATAAAGACCTTAATAAAAGTTTGTTTAAATATTAATTTTCATTTAATTTATCCTCTAAGGCTTTAGTTAATAGAGGTAAAATTTCACAAAGATCACCAACAATACCGTAGTTAGCAAATTGGAAGATTGGAGCATCAGGATCTTTATTAATAGCAATAATTATATCACTACTTCTCATTCCAACTAAATGTTGGATAGTTCCTGATATTCCGCAGGCAATATAAATCTTTGGAGATACGGTGTTTCCACTTTGTCCTACCTGCTGTGATTTTGGAATCCAACCCAAATCGACAGCAGCTCTACTTGCTCCAACAGCAGCATTTAATACTTTAGCTAGACCCTCAATTAATTTAAAATTCTCCTTACTTCCAACACCTCTTCCACCAGATACGATTGTATCTGCTTCACAAACTGGAATCCCACATTCCATAGCTGATCCACTGATTATTTCTATCGTTTTTACTTTTAATCCTTGAAGATCGACTTTTACAGGCACCTCGATAATTTCTGCATCACCATTATTTTGAATTGCTGCTTGTTCCATAACATTTGGTCTGACTGTTGCCATTTGGGGACGTGAAGTACGACATATAATATCCGCCATAATATTGCCACCAAATGCGGGTCTTGTTTGCAATAACAATCCATCTTGGATAGATAATCCAGTACAGTCAGCAGTAAGTCCTAATTGAAGATTTGCTGCTATTCTTGGAGCAAGATCCCTTCCATTGATAGTCGCTGGATATAAGACGATATTAGGATTATATTTTGAAATTACACCAGTAATAACTGCTGAATATGTTCCCGTATAATAATCCTTAAGAGCTTCATGTTCAGCAACATAGATCCTATCAGCACCTCTTCTTGCGAATTCCTCGGAGAATCTTTTTACATTATCCCCCAATAGTAAGACACAAGTTTTTTGGTTCAATTCTTTTGCTAATTCCTGTGCTTTTCCTAACAATTCAAAAGATACATTTCTTATGTTATTATTTTTTATCTCAGCAAAAATCCATACATCTTGAAATTTTGATAAGTCAACGTTTTCAATTTTTTTCCTTTGAATTGTAATTGCTCCCATATTACATTGATCAACACAGGCACCACAAAGAGTGCATTCATCTCCTATTTCTGCAATTTTATTCATAATGGTAATCGCTCCAAATGGACATGCTTTTTCACATAGTCCACATCCAGTACATTTTTCCTTATCTACATTTATCAGATTAAATCACCTTATCTTTAGATAATAATTCAATTAATTTTTGAACAGCAGCTTCAGGGATTTCCTCCTCAATAACAACTCCTTGCTGTCGTGCTGGAGGGGAATATACTTTAATAACTTCAGTTAATGAACCATTTAATCCATAATCATCTTTATTACCTCCAAGATCATCAGCATTCCAGGTAGAAAAAGGCTTTTTATTCGCTTTCATTATGCTCATCATGGGAGGATTTGTTGGCTCAAACGAAGAAGGTGTTATTCCAGTTATGAGTACAGGAAGTTTAGCTTCTACAATTTTATATCCCTCATCTGTTTGGACTTTTGCAGTTAATTTCTTTCCCTCTACTTTTTCAACACTCTCAACATAAGTAATCTGAGGAATACCTAATTGAGCGGCAATTTCAGGTCCTACTTGGGCTGTATCTCCATCAATAGCTTGCAAACCACAAAAAATGATATTAAATTCACCAATTTTCCTGACACTCCGAGCTAAAGTATAAGATGTTGCCCATGTATCCGCTCCAGCAAAATCTTTATCACTTAGTAAAATAGCTTCATCTGCTCCTAACGCAAGACATTTCAATAAAGCTTTTTTAGCTTGAGGTGGTCCCATGGAAATAACAACAATCTTGTCACCTTTTTGTCTGATTTTAATGGCTTCTTCAAGTGCAAATTGGTCAAATGGATTCAGAATACTAGGGACTCCCTCCCTTATCAAGGTATTAGTCTCTGGATCGATTTTAACTTCTGTTGTATCTGGTACCTGTTTTACACATACTATAAATTTCATAGTTTCACAACTAATCTTTAAAGAATTAAGTATGGATATTAAAAATTGAAAAAAAAGTTAATTATTATTAATTCTACTTACTCCGATATAAAGCCCTGAATCATATAAACAACAAATGCTTAAAATACCCATTGAAATGAGCTCATATCGACGTCAATTAAAAGCAATGAGTTTCAATTCAGGTAGGAGACTCAAGCAAATTAAAAATCCCACATTAATCCTTCATGGTAAAGAAGATATTTTAGTACCACCTGGAAATGCTGAAGTTTTAGCAAAAAATATAGCTGATGCAAAAATGATTATACTCGATAATGCTGCTCATTTTTTCTTTCAACCAGATCCTGAGAAGGCAATTAATGTGATAATTGAATTTTTAACAAAAAAAAAATAGAATTAGAAACTCAATAAAAAAAAAATTTTTACATTTTATATCAAGGATAATTACTGAAAAATTCCAGTTCTTTAATAATCATTTTAATAATAGAAAAATAAAAAAGAGAAAGTAAGAATTTTAATATTGTTTCTTGCCCAGTAGTTCTCTTGCTACAATCATTTTCATTACTTCTTTTGTTCCTTCTGCAAGTGAAAAAGACCTGACGGCTCTCCATGCTGCTTGATCAACACATTCTCGTGAATATCCGAAAGCACCTTGCCATTGCATAACATCATTTATGGCATCACAAGCCCATTCTGAGCAGAACATTTTTGCTTGAGCTACGATATTGCTGGTTTCAAATCTTGAAGCTTTTCCTTCTTGCTCCAAATCAATGGTCTTTAATGCTTTATAACCTAAATCCCTTAACATATTTAATTTTGTGTAATGCTCAGCTAATCTAAAGTTAATTTCTTGGTATTGTGCTAATGGTTTTCCAAATGACTTTCTTTCTTGAATATAAGCCATTCCATTTTCAAGAGATTTTAAGCCTGCAGAAGCACAAATAACAGAAATTAAAGCTCTTGCATATTCGTATCCTTCATGAAGTATATAAAATCCCTTTTTTTCTTCTCCTAGAATGTAATGTTTTGGGATTTTTACATTGTCTATCGAGAAACCACCACAGGAAATCCCTTCTCTACCCAAATCATCAACATAGGTAGGTGTTATTCCTTCAGCTGTTAAGGGTAAATAGAAACATGTCATTCCTCTTGTCCCTAGTTCTTTCGCTTGATGTGCGATGGTGATATGTCCTCCACCATAAGTAGCTGCCTCTCTTACTCCACTTATATACATTTTTTCACCATTTACCACAAATCCATCTCCATCTGGCTTAATTGTTGTCTTAGTACCACCAACATCAGAACCAGCATCACTTTCTGTTGTGGCAATTCCAAGGAACCACTCTCCTGAAACGGTTTTTGGAAATATTTCTTGTTTCGCCTCTTCTGTTCCATATTTATTTAAAAGAAATCCCCAAGATGCAGGAACTAAATAGTAAACACAAGTAGAACCAGTGCAATCTGCTCTGGCTAATTCTTCTGCAATAATCCCTGCACTCACAGCATCTAACCCAGGACCTCCATATTTTTCATCAGCAGTACAGGTCATAAGTCCTAATTCTGCCATTCCTTTGACAACATCTCTAGGAATTTCCTTAGTTTGTTCCATTTGAAGTGCAATTGGTGCAATTTTACTCTGAGCATATTCCCTAACACTTTCCCGTATCATATCTTGTTCTTCGGTAAATTTTAAACTCATATTTGTTCCCCTTAGGATAATAATTTAGATGTATACCTTGTAATTAGTAAAAATTCTTAAGTTTTACTATTCTAATTAGCTCCTAAATTAAATCTTGAAGCTAATTGTTTTTTAAAATAGAACCACAGTTGGAACAATATTTTGTATCAATATAGAGAACTTGTCCACATTTTGGACAGATTATGGTAGTACTGGTTTGTTCTGTTTTTTCAGACTCAATCCATTTATTGATAATTTTATTAGCTTCTTTGTTATTATTAGTTTTTGCTTCAATAAATTCAAAAATAAAGCTAAATATAAAAAGAATAATAAGAAAACCAATTGCACTTATCAATAGAGAGATATTGATATCGAGAAATATGTTTAAAATAAGAATGCCAAAAGAGATTAAACTAAGTAATTTAAAGATTAAAAGAAAAATTTTTTTTATAGTATCTTTTTGGGATTTGCTCATTTTAGATTATTTTTCTACAATTGTCAATCCAGATCTTCTTAAAATTTCAATTGCTTGTTCCATAATAGAATCATCAACACGTACTATTAGCATCAATTCATCTTTTAATAAAGTAGAATAGAAGTAATCTATATTAATATTATTATCTCCTAAAGATTTTGGGATTTCATATAAAGCATTAGGATGATCATTCATACTTATAGCAATTACTTCTGTAGTAGAAGTTAGATAATTTTTTTCTTCTAATATATTCATACATTTTTCTGGTTTATCAACTAATATTAAAACCAACCCATATTCACTGGTTTGAGCTACTGTCAAAGCTCTTATAAAAATTTGATTATCCATTAAAAGTTTTATAAAATTAGCAAGTTCACCAGGTCTATCTTCCAAATAGACACTAAGTTGAATCATTTTTTTTTAATTTTTGTTAAATAAATTGATGTTAAATTTTAATATTCCCTTTTTTTTAAACTTAATAAGAAAATTAATATGAACAACCTATCTTAAATCAAGCTAATGATTAAAAATTTTTATGATAAACATAAAAATTTTTCTTATAGGACTCTATCAGAATATTATATTTCTCCAGGAATAAGATGTAAATTTGATTTAATGAAAGATAATATCAATACTAAAAGAAAATTTTTATGTGGTATTGATCTTGGTTCATCTGGAAATTCTTTTCTTAATTTTTTGGGAAACATTAAACATAAATCTTTTTTTGATATTTCAAACATTCCGCTAAAGCAATATTTGAATCAAAAAAATTGGCATCCTTTATGTGGTGATCTTATAAGATTACCTTTTAGAGAAGAGTCTTTTGATTTTATTAGTGCCTTAGACGTTTTAGAGCATATTAAAGATGATGATTTAGCAGTATCAGAAATAAGTAGAATCCTAAAAAAAAATGGAATTGCTGTAATTACCGTACCTCATAAAATGAAATATTTTACTGATCAAGATAAAATAATTGGACACTATAGAAGATATGAAATACATCAAATTATCTCTAATTTTGAAAAATATAATCTAAGAAATCTAAAAATATTTGGCGTATATGGTAGATTAATGATAATCGCAGATATTCAATCAACAAATCCCAAAAGATTTGAAGAGAATCTTATAAATTTAAGGAATAAATACGAATCTAATATTATTTTTAGAAAATTTTGGAATATTTTAGTTAAAATTTTTTCAAATATTATGAAGTTAGATGCTAAATATATTTCTACTAGTAGAATTCGAAATATAGGATTCATTTTTATAAAGAAATAAAATTTGTTCGTTGCCTTACTATGCTTTTTTTTTCTTTAATCTTTCAAAAAGTTGTTTATATTCTTCAATATATTTCTCATCATTGGTTTCTTCAATCTTTTTGAGAAGATCAATAGATTTAGTCAAAAATTCAGATTGTGTTTTAATTTTTTCTAAATAAAGTTTTTTCGTATCTTGTGAATTTGTAGAATGCAATTGATTTTCATATTCTTTGATAGAATTTTTACTTTCATTCTGAGATTCACGTACAGATGTAGCTAATTGGTTTTTTCTTTTTTCTAATTTTATGCAATTTTCACATACTATTTCTTCATTTTGTTTTTGTTTTCTTAATTTTTCCCCCTTATGCATCATGAAAGCATTTTTACAACGTTCACATGCAACTAATTCAAGTACTAATTTTTCAGCATTAGAATCCGGCATATTTAAGAGAGAAATGAATTATAATTTATAATAATTTAACAATTATTATAATAATCTTGTTTTAGTAATATATTATTATTCTAATTAGGTCGCGTTTTTTGGAAAACTAATAATAACTTATGATATTTCACATTATATGGATGCTGTTGCAGTCATACTATTGTTTATTTGTGGTTTTCTTTTTGGTATCATAAGCTGTATAGCTGGTATTGGGGGTGGAGTATTTTTTGTTAGCTTTATGGTTATTTTTTATCATATTCCCATAAAAATGGCTATAGATACTTCTGCTTTTATAATTTTAATTTCTAGTGGAGCAGGTTTTTTTTCTTATTATAAACAAGAAAGATTACATATTAAACAGGTTCTATTTTTTT
>JBHLQA010000125.1:4569-8251 GCA_048885285.1 Candidatus Odinarchaeota archaeon | reverse complement strand
CTGAGAGATATAATCAATAAAAAAAATTATTAGAAATCCTAAACCAAGAAAAAATACAATAACCGATTTTATCTTTAGCTCAATTTTATAAATTACTAATGAACTTGCAATTAAACAGATAATACCACTCATTAATGGGAATAAAAATAAGAAAGAATCTTCAATATTTACCGATGTTGTAATTATATAGATTTCAATTAAAGTATACTCAGAAAACCATGGAAAGAATTCAGATAATATTATTATTGTAGAACCAATGATACCTAAAATATAACTATTTATATATTTTTTAAGTTCCATAAAAAATCATCTAAAATGTTTCATAAAAATTACAAAATTATAAAAATTCAAAAAGAATAATATTAAAATAAATTTTGAAAATATTAATTTTTCTCAGATTATAGGTAGCAAATCGATTTATACAATATTAAGATAAAATGTCTTCCCAATCAATAACAGAAATCGAAACAGAGTCTCCTCCGCTATTTAATTATTTAAAACAAGAGATTCCTCTTGAAGATCTGAAAGATTACGCCTCTCCTAGACGTATTACATCTATAGATTTTCTTAAGGGTTTTGCTATAATTTTTGTAATTTTAGCACATACAGCGCAAGGATGGCTTGCTCCTGATTCAGATTATTTGTACGGGTTACTTTTTGCTTTATTAGATATTTTGGGTCCTTCATTATTTGTTTTTCTTTCTGCCTTGAGTGTAATTTTCAGTATTAAACGAAAGGAAGGAATAATCCACCCTAAAATTATAAGAAATAGGATTCTTACGCGTGGACTTGTAATGATAATTATAGGAATGATAACTAATATCGTTGTTATTCAGGATGGAGTTGTAAAAGTCGCCATTTATGGTTGGAATATTATTACCTTCATAGGATTTTCTCAAGTTTTCTCATATTATATATTAAAGATAAGAAAATCTAGGCGTATAATAATTGGATTATTAATAATCTTTTTGTCTCCCGCATTAAGAGCTTTTATTTATATGGGGAAAAGTGAAGAAAATTTTATTCCTGTGTTTCGCTTAATATTAAGTTTTCTCCATTATATTATTACCTCTCCAACTCCACATTTAACACTTTTGCCATGGGTGTCTATTTGTTTTATTTCGACGATATTTGGTGAATACATATATGAAGCCATGAATAAAGGAACTACAGATGCTTATATCGGATTATTTCGGATATTTTTTGTGTGGGGAATAATATTTGTACTTATTGGGATTTTTCTTTATTATCCTAACGGGCTTAACTTTATAGAATGGCAACCAGGGTGGTATTTACAAACACCCATATCAATGGAGGAAATTGGGGGAATATCAGAATATCCACAATTACACTTACTTGAGGTTGCGAATAAACAGGATTTTTTTGAAATTCCTGGAATGCCAAGTTTTTTAATAAGGGGAACCAGTGCCAATATGTTTTATAATCAAGGCATGGCATTATTAATTATTTCGATATTCTTCTACTATATCGATATTAAGAAAAATTCCAATAATTTTACTAATATGTTAATATATTATGGAAAAACGTCGCTCAGTCTATTTCTCATCCACTTTTTATTTATCCCTCTATTTTTCAATCAATATAATGTCGCTATATTTTTGATTGTTAGTTTATCATATATTGGATTTCTTGGTATTTTTATGTATTTTTGGATGGAGTATGCTAATGGTGTAGGCTCCCCTGAATGGTTAATGATTCAACTTGGTAGGATTGGACAAAAATCTGGCGAAGCAGTCAAGAAAACAACCAAAAAAGTCTATAACAGACTTAAAAAAGAACGAGTTAAAAAAATGGAAGATTTCATGAAAAAACTATCAAAAGATGAAAGTAAAGAAGATAATTCTTAAGTTTTTTTAATCTAAAATTATTATAAAAGACCTAATTATTGATAAGAATTTGATTTAATATTAAATAGATTTGAAGTTACTAAATGAATAAAACAAAAATTTTATTTTTATTTGCCGTTCTATTAAATGCTGTCTATATAGGAATTACTTTTATTTTTTTCTTTTATTTAAACAGTCCTTTGATGAGTAGTAAGAATTCAGATTATTTAACCTTCTATAATGCTGGTTTAATTATAATAGATGATCCCTCAAACTTATGCAATTCATTATTATACCTCTTTCCATTTAGATATTTACCAATTTCAGCCTATTTTTTTACTCCCTTTTCGTTATTAGGATTAAAATTGGGATTTTTTTTCTATCAAATATTCAATTTTGCGTTGAATCTTGTTATTATCTATTTGATCTTTAAAATTATTCAAGTTTTTACGGATGGAGAAATGAAGATGAATATAAATTATAAACTAAATAGATTTAAAGATTTATTTGATGAACCTGATAATGAATCTATACTTCATCATTCTGCTATTTTTTTACTAATGCTTCCTCAATTTTTAAACTATTTTTTAGGACAAATAAATATTTTAGTCTCTTTTTTCATTCTTAGTTCGCTCTTCTATTTTTTAAAAGATACTCCAAAATATGACCTATTAGGAGGTTTTTTCTTAGGATTAGGAATATCTTTCAAACCTTCTCTGATACTTCTTTTACCTTTTTTATTTTTGTTAAATTTTAATAGAGAAACCAGAAAATGGCGCTTTCAATTTAAAAGAACCCTATTAAGACTTTTTGGTACGATTTTGCTAATTATTTTAACAGGATTGTATTTTATAATCTATCCTGATATGATTAAGGGATTTATTGAAGTTAATTTAACAGGTGATTATATATATAATATAGGAGGAAACTTGGAGATCAATCCTTCATTTAGTCTCACTAGGATTGTTTTAATTCTTTTTCAACTTATTAGATTTGATGTCAACTCTTTTGCAGTTTTCATCATAATTACTTTACTTTTTTATGTGCCTATCTTTATCCTATATATATATTCTGAATTTTCGCAGAAGAAGTTAATCTATGGGTATTTTGCGGGTATAAGTATTATGCTTTTAATCTATTTTGATTCATGGCCTCATCATGTTGTTACTTTGGCTCCATTTTTAATTTTTTTTATATTGTTGGAAAAAGATTTTAAAAGCTATAAATTTCTTAAAACTGTTTATTATCTAATTGCTTTTTTAATGCTAGTATTTTGGATTATCTTTTATTTAACTTATAAAATCCTTCCTTTAAACTTAGGAGGATTATTATTAATAATTTTTGTATACTATATTTTAGCACTTTACTACACAGACCAAGTTAAATTAAATTCGAGAACTCTAATTTAGTAAGTCGTAAGAAGATAAATAGTTTTGATTAAAAACCTTGGATCTAATGAAATTATCTATACTAATATTAAATGAAGAAGAAACAGGATTAATTATTGAAAATAATGTACAATTTTTCTGTCTTACTCATTGATTAGTGTCATTAAAATAGAACAAAAGATTTAAATCTTCAATAAAAATATATAAATTTTTTAGCAAGGAACTTGTATTATTTATCATTTTATATAATAATCGGAATGGTTTACGAATGTCAATAACAACTGAAGAAGATTTACAAAACGATTTTAAATTTGAAAAATCAAAGAGAATTGCTTCTATTGATTTTGTCAAAGGATTTGCCTTAGTATGGATAATACTTGCTCATTCTGCTTTAAGTTGGTTTGATAAGGACTGGAGATATATATATGGGCTTGTATTTGCATTTAT
>JBHLQA010000125.1:0-4559 GCA_048885285.1 Candidatus Odinarchaeota archaeon | reverse complement strand
CCTTTCAGCTCTAAACGTAATTTTTAGTGTTAGAAGAAAGAAAGGTGAAATACCAGAAAAAGCAATTCGAAATGGAATTTTGATGAGAGGATTTGTAATAATTATTATAGGTGTTCTATTCAATCCTATGTCTTTACAAACTGCTGGAGAAGTAGTCCCATTCCCTGCTAATTTATGGGGATGGAATATATTGATGTTTATTGGATTCTCTCAGATATTCTCATATTATGTGTTAAAATTTAAAAAAATTACTCGCGCCATAATTGGAGTGCTAATTATTTACTTTTCTCCTTGGATTCGTGAACTTCTTTATGAAGGAAAAGTAGCTGGAAATTTAGTTTTTGTTATATTACATTTTATCATAACTTCACCACTTCCTCAAGTACCAATTTTACCATACTTATCAGTTTGTTTTATTTCTACAATATTTGGTGAATTTCTTTATGAAGCCATGGTAAAAGGTACTAAAGAATCATATTATAGGTTGTTTCGAATATTTGCTTTTTATGGAATAGTACTAGTTTTAGTTGGACTATTTATAATTGTTCCGAGAGGATTGAATCTTGACATTTGGGAAATAGGACTTTCTCGACTCAAACCTGCTGTTGGAGTCCCTTTCCCTCATTCATCACCAGGATATATTATAGAATCAGAATATTTACACATCCATTTACTTGAGATTGCCAATCAACAACCTTTTACGCCATTTGATGCAATGCCAATATTTATGATAAGATGCTCTGCACAAAATATGTTTTATAATCTTGGTGTGGGTTTTTTAGTCATTGCGGTAACATTTTATTTTGTTGATATCAAAAAGAAATCTAATGATGTTATAAAATTACTCATATTTTACGGAAAGATAAGTCTCTCACTATTTCTAATTCAATATTTGTTTCTTCCCTTATATTTAGGTCAATTCCCAATAACTATCTTTCCTCTTATATGGGTAGGCTATTGTGGATTTCTAGGATTATTAATGTATATTTGGTTGAATTATTTTAATGGTGTAGGAACACCTGAATGGATTATGGGTAAAATAGGAAGTATTGGGCAAAAAAAAAGACACTCTTAACAGGTCTTACATTTAGAGGATTATAAAAAAAAAACCACCTTTATTATAAACATATAAATATCTTTAAAAGATAATATGAAATAATAAGCAATGAATTAATTTATATTATAAATTGCATAAGTTGATTAAATTTATAGAATAATTTGTAAATTAACTTTTTAATAAATACTTAAAATGTTTATTTCTTACGAGGATAATAAAAATGGACCCAAATTCTCAATTTAAATTTAAAATCACGCTCTTTGGACCAGGTGGAGTCGGTAAAACTTCTCTACTCCTCCGCTACATAAAAGATTATTTTTCTGATGATTTAAAAAAAACTATTGGAAGTAACTTTTTAATTAAAGATGTAGAGCTAGATGGCAAAAATGTCCGTCTACTTTTATGGGATATTGGTGGGCAGCCACAATTCCATAAGTTGCGAACAATTTATTTTAAAGGGAGTAATGCCGCACTTGGTGTTTTTGATTTATCATCTAGTCAAACTCTTCTAAAAATTCCTGGTTGGATTAGTTCTATTAAAAAAACAGTAAAAAAAGCTATACCTATGGTACTTATAGGAAATAAAGTTGATTTAGAAAGAGAGGTTGATCGATTAGAAGCAGAAGATTTAGCTAAAAGACTAAATTGTGAATATCTAGAGACATCTGCTAAGACGGGTGAAAATGTAGAATTAGCTTTTGAGAAAATTGCAAAAGCTTGCCTCGAAGAGATAAGTGAATAATAAAATAGATATTTTTTATTTTTTTATAGAATTCTTAAATTTTTTAACTCTTTAATTAATTCATCTCTATTCGTGTACTTTATACCTATAATCCCTAATTCTATAGCAGAGCGTACATTATTCAATCCATCATCAATTAAAACAATCTGCTCCGGCTTACAACCAGCTTTCTTAATTGTATACTTAAATGCCTTAGGATTGGGTTTAGTTAGATGAATTTCATGGGAAAGAACTAACTCATCAAAATAATTTAAAAATTCCCATTTTTTATTCAAAACATACTCCCAATGACTAGCATTTACATTTGATAAAGCTAAAAGTTTATATTGATTCTTTTCTCTAATTTTTTTTATAATTTCTACTATTTCGGGATTATATCCAGATATAATAGAATTAAAGGCATTAAAAAACTCAGATTGACCCAACATACACACTTGAAGGAGATCACATGCCAGTTGAAAAAATTCCTCATCGGACATATTTCCTTGATGATATATATCTGATTGTCTAAAAAATTCTAACATAATTGGTGTTTGCGGTTTATTTAATGGTGATTGAGTGATTATCTTATTATAAAAATTCGAGAAATCTAAATCAACTACTACACCTCCTAAATCAAATACAATTGCTTTAATAGTCATAACAAATATGATGAGTATTTATTTACGAAAATAAATTCTAGTGCTAAATTTCCTAAATGGTATAGGTAATTTATATTTTGGAAAATTTCTTGTATCGTCTTCTAACATTTCTAATAGTTTATCTAACTTGACATCGTTTATTTGCTTAGATGTTTGCTTTTTTGGGCCAAATGGTTCATCAATCAGTCTCTTTCTAATAGAAATTGTTTGATTTTGTTGTTCCTTTTTCCCAATAATTATCGTATAAGGAATCCACTCAATTTCAGATTGTCTTATTTTCTTTCCCATAGTTTCTTCTCGATCATCGAAATCTGCCCTAAAATCTTCCCCATTAATGATTTTAAGTAACTTTTCACCATATTCGTCTTGTTCATCACTCACTGTTATAATTCGGACTTGTATTGGAGATAACCAGGTTTTAAATCCTGGAATAATTTTATCTTTCTTTCTAATAGCTGATTCAATTAAACCCCATAAAACTCTTTCAATTGCACCAGTTGGAGAGTTATGAAGAATAATTGGATGTTTTAATTGCCCATCAGTGTCAATAAAAGAAATATTATATTTCTGCCTTTTTACTCCATCATTATCCATCATAAATTCTAATGAACTCTCTACGTCAATTTGATTAGTTGCTAATGTTGCACTTTTACCTTGAGCTGAGAGAACATTTCTTTCAAATTTAAGTATATAATAATAATATCTATCTTCCCATAGTTCTAATAATGCTGGTTTTTTTTCTGATTTGATTAAATTGATTATCCATTCCTTATTTTCCTTATAAAATTCCTGTGTAACTCTAAAAATAACATAAGATTTTATACCTAAATCTCTCTCCAAGCTTTTTATTAATTCATATTGCTTTTTAAATTCCTCTATAGAAGATTCTACATCTTTACACATGGTATGCATATCTGGCATTATAAAAGCACGTAATCTTCTTAAACCGCTTAGTTCTCCTTCTAATTCTCGTCTAAATGCATATTGTTCATATTCATAGGCTCGTAAGGGAAAATAATGTGGTTTTAAATTCATTTGAGAAAATAAATCGAAAAGTAAGAAGTCACATGCATATCTTAAAAGATATCTATCACTTCCAGACTCAACCCAATAACTCCTTGCTGGAAATCTAGCAGTTTGAGCTGTTAATTTTTTATTTTTTACAGTATACATTACAGGAGTATCAATAAGAATAGCCCCATAATCGATTAACCTATTTTCAATAAAATTTTTTATGAGATTTTTCATAATAATTCCTTTTGTATACCATCTAAAATTCCCCGCATCAGTATTAGGATCAAAATCTACTAATTCAAACTCCTTAATCACTTTTAAATGAGCGGGTTCTACTGCTTTTTCATTTAATCTTGATCCTAATTCAGATTTTAAAAATACATGAAAATCTTCTTCTTTAATCTCATTTGGTGGTATTAATAATTGATTTTCATTAAAATTCAATTCAATCTCTTTTCCAGAAGTTGTAACTACTTTAAATATAGAATTTTTAACCTGTTCTTCTGGTTTAATAGCTAGTCTAACATCTCTATACATTTCAGCTAACTCATGACCTAAACAATTTATTTTGAATGATTTATACCATCCAAAGGGGGAAAATTTAGATTCTATACCTTTCTCTTTCAAAAATTCAGCAATTTTTGGACAAACTTCCATAGCGTTTGTCTCTTTACTAAGAAATTTACTTAAATGTGCCCAAGGATAAACTAGGACTTTATCAACACGATACATACTACGATCTTTAATAAGCTCTAATAATTTCCTTGTTTTTCCTTTTTTTTCCCCTTTCTCAATTTTACTGTTAAATTCTCGTATTTCTTCATTTTTTTTTCTAATATCTTCTGGAAAACCTGTGATTTGTAATATAGCCGCTTCAATTTCATTAGCACCTTGTTTAGCGATTAGATTTGTATCATACGTATCTTGATCTTCTACAGATACAAAACAAACAAGAATTAAGCCCTCCATTTTTATAAAATCATCTGCAAAATCTTGTGGGTTGCTTGTTGCTTCTTTATTTTTAATTACTTCCACATCTTCTGAATGGATTAATAAGATTTTCATAATTAATCGATTTATTCGTTTTATTGAGTAATACCTTTTA
>JBHLQA010000124.1:0-8290 GCA_048885285.1 Candidatus Odinarchaeota archaeon | reverse complement strand
ACCAATAAAAAATAAAATAACCGATTTTATTTTTTATTGGTTTAGGATTTCTAATATTTTTTTTTCTTGATTATATCTCTCAAGAAATTGAATTCTTCTATAGTGCAAGAATAGGCTTCTATTTAGGAATTCTTGGATTTCTTTTGATAGTAATCAATATAATTAATATACTTATCACATTAGAAAAAGACTCGGAGGGTAATTGAGAATTTCTGAAAGAAATAACGGAAAGGGTGAAAAATCTAATGGATTTGATGCGGAATCACGTTATTATTATGCCTTAGGTCATGAAATTCGAAGAGAGATTATAAAAATCATCGGAGATAATGGATTTACAACTTTTACTCATCTCAAAAAAATACTTGGTGTGAGTACTGGTACAATTTATCACCACTTAGAAAGTTTATCAGAATTAATTCAGCAAAAAACAGATAAAAGATATTATTTAAACGAATTAGGAACTTATGCATATAATTCTCTAAAAAGTAATATTGACACAATTAAATCACCTGAGTTCCCCCATCAAGTGCTTAAATCAACAATATTGCGGAGGATATTGAAAAATACCTTTAATAGATTTAATTATCTTGAAAATAAGAATAAATTAACAATAATTATATTATTTTTAAGTATATTAATAATAGGTACCATTTTATGTGTACTAAATAACTTCTACTCATTTTTATTATTCTTTATTGAAGTTGAACAATATAATATTGAATTTGCAATGAGATTCTTAATATACTTGAGTTTTATCCTAAATATATTTGTATTTTTCATTATAATCGAAGTTATCTCGAGATTTTTTTATAAGAAGAAAAAGAATACTCTTAGTTTTTTAATTATTTTTCCATTTATACAAATTCCAATGATTTTTTATCTTATATCTCATCTAATCTTAAAATTTTTCGATCTTTTGATTATCAATATATTCAATCTTTTTGATAAGATCTTGTTAATAATTTTTCAAGTTTGGTCCCTATGGTTATTGTCATATAGTTTAAGTGTAAAAAAAGGTTTAAAAATCGAAACAAGTCTAATTATTTCTTTATTACTTCATTATAGCTGTTTCACAATAATTCTCCTTGGAGTGGTTTAACCATTTTAAAATTTAGTTTTTTTAAAGACTCAAAGATTTTACTCATTCTTATTTTTGAAGATTTAAGATCCTTTGTTTTCGTTGCAATAAAACTAGAAAATAGATTAGAATCATTAAGTGCTATTGGAGGAGTTACAAATTCAGGGATTGATTTTATTAATTTTGGTACTATTTTTTCATAGAAATCTTCCGTATTCTGAAATTCATCAGAATAAAAATCTACTCGAGAAAAAATTGAATGATTTATAATGTTTAATTTAGGAACTCTAAGAATTTTTAATTTTGAGTTATAGATTAATTCTGCACAATTCATATTAATCGTATTTCTTAATCCTATATAGGATGTAGTTAACCTTGGATTAATTTCTATAAAATTTAATAATCCATTATGTTGTTCTATAAAATCAATACCAAAATATCCTTCAATTTTAAGAGTATTTATTTTGTTTAAAACTGGTTGTAATTTTCCTATTATTCCTTCATAATTATGTAAAGGGGTATAACCTCCAAGATATTCAGGTGTTGAATTCTTGAGATTAATATCTTGTGAATTTATACTTAAGAATAGCGGATTTTCATCGCTATTTGATAGACCAATCAATGATACACTTAAATTATTTCCTTCAATAAATTCCTGGAGAATATAATTCCTATTTTTATCTAGATGTGAATTAATATTAATAAGGAAAGTTAAGAATTCAGATTCTTTTTCAAAATAAAATATATTTTCCGCACCTACCCCATCTTCAGGTTTAATTACAATGGAATTCTTCAGTTCTTTAAATTTTTGAATTAAAAAATTTTTATTAGAATTATCTCTTTTAGAACGTATTCTATAAGTTTTTGGTGTCAAAACTTTCCTTTTTTTAAAATATTGATAAGTTTGTGTTTTAGATGTACCACAAGTTATGCCTTTTAGATTTGTACTTAAAACCATTTTATTACATTTTTGAACTATATTTGTTAGATTATAAAGAACCATTGATGTTTCAGGAGCAATGATAAAATTATAATTTGATTCATTTACCATTTCTCTGAAAAGTTTTATATAATCATCCTTTTCTCGTACTATTTTGATGATATCTGCTTGCAAAAAACTTGAAAGAAAAGAAATTCTATAATCTAAAATCGTATATATCTCAAAATCTAATGCTTTGAAATCTGCAATGATTGATCGTAACATCCCAAATCCTTCACAAAAAAGGGAACTAGGGATTTTTTTTGAACTAAAGCCACCCCCAGAAACAAACTCAAAAATAAAAATAATGCTTTTTCTCATTTTTTAAAAAAAAATAATTCTTCAGATTTTTCTAAAAATGATACCCATATAAACATTTTGATAGATTAGTTTTAAAATGATGAATAAATTATCTTAATTAACTCAAATTTAAGAAAAAAACGGTAATATCTGATTATGACTTTTTTTCCAGAAGAGGTAATGCAGCGCATTAGATACCTCCACTTTTCTATTAAAAAAATTGAAGATGCTTTAGAAAAAAAAGAAGAACATTTTAGTCTAGATGATCTAAACCTTATAATGGAGTATACGAAGATTTTGAATATAAATTATACAAATAACAATCATCTAGAAATATTAAAAGAATTAGATGTAACTTCAAATTTTTATGATCCTTTAGCTAAAAAAGAAATTGAGATTCAAGATATGATGTTCGAATGCGCTAGAACACTATGGATTATGGCTAAAGCTTATTCTCAATTATCTGATCATTATGAGGTAGAGGAGGAATGGGAGAATGCGATTATTGCTATGACAGAGTGTAGTAAGATATATAAAAGTGCTGCTTATTTTAGTGCTGCTGTTATAAATCAAAATTACTTAGGGATAACACTTACTCCAGAGAATTTGGAATTAAATTCAGAAGAATCAAGAACTTTTGCCCAAAGTATTGCAGCTTTACGAGAAGAGAAGAATAATAATCTTTACTTTTCTTCAAAATTGTATGCAGGTCTAAGCCTTTTATCAAAAAGATTATTTTACCTGAAAAAACATGAAGAGAAAAAGAAACAACAAATTAGAGCACAATTTCATTATGACATGGGAAAAGCATGTTATCTTAAAGCGCGTGCTTCTTTAGAATCTTCAATCACATCTATTAATGAAGATAAAATTAGAAAATTGCAGCAAAAGGCTAAATGGTACTTCTCAAAAGCACAAGATATTTGGGAAGATATGTTAAGTACTCTTACAATTTCTAATGAGGAAAAAGAAAATCTTAAAATGAATTTATCTATTGTAAAGGAAAATTTAAGTGAAATTGAAGTTGAACAATTAGAATATGAAGATATAAAAAAGATACAAGACCCAGAACCAATTATAGTCATTCCAGAAAACCTAGCGCCATTTGTTCCTAAAAGTGTTATTTATTTAACAAAATTCGTGCCAAAGGATCTAAATATTAAACGATTTAAATCATATCAAAGAAAAAAATTGGAAGAAAAAATTCCTTATAGTAAAAAAGAAAGATTAATAGATAAGAAAGCAGGTGTTGTAAGAACTATTAATGAACTAAAGCTATTGAAAGAAAATAATGAAATTGAAGTTGAAAAATTCGCAGCACTGATGGAAAAATACTCCATAAAACTAAAAATGATAGACTCTGCTATTGAGAAATTAGCAAAAAAACAATAATAAAATTGAGGAAATACTAAAATAATTCTGAAGGTAAAAGTTGTTTTTCCTTATCTATGTATTTTTTGCGATTTGCATCTAATTCAAAATTTCTCTGAGATTTTTCTAAAAATAATAAATCATATACTTCCTTACATACAAAAACTATGAGTATTATTTCTACAAGAAAGATAAAAAAGATTAAGATAATTCCTAAGTCTTGTAGATTTCTTAGAAAAAGAGAGGTTAATAAAAGAAGATGGAAAGTATAAATTAGAGTGATAATTCCTATGGTTTTTCCGAATTTTAATACATTTTTGTTCTCTAATTTAAAAATCTTTTCTAACCGTATAGCATTCAATAAATAATAGAATGAAAATAAAATATTTACTGCGCATAGAATAACTACAAAATCCCTTTCTTGAACTTCTAAACCAATATAAGATCTCAATATAAAAGAGAGTAGAATAAGAGTGAATGAAAAAAAAAATAATAATAACGCTAAGCTAATTAACCCCTCTTTAAAATCTTTTAAATCCATCTACTAAAATCATATAAAAAGTTATAAAATTAAAATTTTGTTTTATTAGATTGTTTGATATATTTATCAACTATTCACAAAAATTACACTTTTTATTTCAAGCAAGTTTTTTTTATTTATGTCTGACCAAACTTCAATTCTTTTATATATTAAAAATATGTTAGCAGATCTAATTTATATCAACGGAATTATTGCTACAGAACTTATAAAAGTTACAGAAAATACCGCTGCTATCAGACGAGGAGAAAGGTTTTTAGAAAAATCAAGTTGCTTGGAAGAACATCACGATTTAAATCAGAGAATTATAGATATTCTTAAAAAATATCAAAGAAAACCTGAAGATATTTTAGGCTTAGAAAAGCACGTTTTAAAGCATTTAGAATAATCAAAATAATATTGAAATTATTGTAAATATTTTTGAAGAATAAGTGGATAAACTTCAAAAGAGAATTATCAAGGGAGATATTTAAGATCATCTTTAAAAAATTAAAAGGAAAGATATAATAATCGAGGATATTGAGATTCCTACAAAACCAGATGATATAATACTTAAAGGTTCATTATATTACACAATTGAAATAACTCAAAAAGCACCCTTCATAATAATTTTGCCAGGTTTTTTAGAATATAGGGAGAGTGGCTTTGTAAAATTTTTTACTGAGAAATTTGCTAAGGCTGGCTATTATGTTTTATTCTATGATTATAGGGGCCATGGAAAAACGAAAACGAAATATCAATCCAATTGGAATAAAATATTTCCATTAGTAACTTCCGATATTCACATAGTTTTAGAATGGATTCTTGAACATCAATCCGAAAGGCTCTTAGATGATAAGATTGCGCTAGTAGGAAGAAGTTTGGGAGGAGTTATAGCCTTATCTCATGGTTTTATTGATGAAAGAGCTAAAATTCTCATAGTACTTTCTCCTAGGTATGATTATCATAAAACTCAAGCCAAATTTCACGAAGAAACCATTAAAAGAATGAGCCCTTATAACTTTCTAAAAAAAGATCCTAGTAATCGTAATAGAATATTATTAGCACATTGTAAGGATGATGAGAGAGTTCCATTTCATAATCTTATATAAATAAAACAACATCTTGACCTAAGTGATGATAATATAATTATATTTGATACGGGAGGTCATTCATTTAAAGGACATAGAGAAGAAATTTTTAAATATTTTCTCGAATTCTTAAAAAAGTTGTAAGAAGGAAAATTAAAATTTAAAGTACTATGATTTAAAGTCAAAAGGCTGAAAAAGAATGAAAAAAATATTAATCGCAGGTCCAGCTTCACAAATTCTTGGAGTAAAAATAGCTCAAGAATTGGAAATTGATTCAATTAACACAGAGAATAAAAAATTTCCAGATGGAGAAAATTATTTAAGGATAAATATTGAGGATGAGACTTTAATTACAGAGAAAGAAGTAATTATTGTACAAACAACTGGTCCAAGTGCTACTGCTGATCAAAATGCCAGATTATTTGAACTTTTCATGATGATTGACTCCGTTAAACGTATGGGGGCTAAAAAGATAATTGTTGTTGTTCCTTATCTAGCTTATGCTCGTCAAGATAAGATATTTCGACCAGGGGAATGTCAATTTGGCAAGGTTATCATCCAATTAATAAATGCCTTAGGTATTGATGAATTTTATGCTGTTGATATTCATGCACCTCTAATAATGGAGGAGTGTGTTTGCAAAGCAGTTAATATAGATTCTATGAAATTACTAGCAGACCATATTAAATCAAAAGGTGCTAAAGATATAGTAGTAATATCACCTGACAAAGGCGCTATTGAAAGGACTAAGGCATTTGCCAAATATTTTGGAAAAGATACACCTGTAGAGATATTAGAAAAAAAAAGAAATGTAAAAACAGGAGATATTGAAATGAGTGGTTCTTTGAATCTTCAAAATAGAGATGTGGTTATTGCTGATGATATAATTGCTACGGGAGGGACAATGGCAACAGCAATCAAAATAGCAAAAGAGAATGGTGCTAGAACTGTTTTTGCAGTCGCTAGTCATGCATTATTATTAGAACAAGCTAAATTTAGGATCATAAAAGCAGGAGTTGATGAAATAATTGGAACAAACTCAATTGATAATGAAGTTAGTAAAATATCTTTAGCGAAAATAATTGCTGATTACTTAAAATAAGAACCTCAAAAACATTAGTAATTATTAATAATGTCTATAATCAATTTTCTTGATTTTTTCTTTAATTCATTAATAGTTGAATTATTTAGAATTATATAATCTGCATTTTTCAACACATCATCTTGCCCAAATTCTCTTTCTCTTTTATCTCTTATTTTCAATTCTTGAAAATGTTTAGGATCATCACTACGTCCCCGTTTAAATAGGCGTTTAATTCTTTTTTCTTCATCGACTTTTATGGCTACGATTGGAAATTTCCAGAGTTTTCTGAAAACATTAACTTCAAATAAAGATCTCACTCCATCAACAAAAACAACTTCACTACTCATATCTTTTATTAATTCTATACATTTCTCAGCTATTATAGCTGCTCCACCTGTTTCTCGCATTTCCTTAGCAATTTTACCTATAATGGCATCAGAAGGTTCTAATTTTCTTTTTTTAGCTTCATTTCGAACAATATCGCCCATGCTTACAACGATACCTAAATCCTTTATTGCCTCAATAGCGGTTGATTTACCTGAACCTGGTAGACCACAAATTGCTATTACCTTCATATTTAAAGCAATATTTTATTGAATATAATTTAAATATTTAGATTTTATTTAAATTCTATATTGAATAAGACTTAAAAATTTTAAAGTATATCATAACAAAGTAAAATTTGCGTGATTTATGCCAAAAAATAAAAAAATCGATCCGTTTAAGACACCCGCGTTATTAACTTATAAAGCATATAAGAGGATTGTAGGGTATGCAATACGCTATGCTAATGATGATTTGAATTCTGAAAAATGGCGAGAAGTATATGGAATTTTAATTGGATCTATAGAAAATGACTCTAAAGTTATTGTAAAAGATGCTATTCCCATGGTAGTTGGAGATAGAGCTGGTGTAAAATATGAAAACAAACAATATGTCGATATGGCACAAATTGATGCATCTGTATTTGAAAGATCTATTCAAGATAAAAAAAACGATTTTATCATTGGTTGGTTTCACACTCATCCAGGTTTTGGTTTTTTTTATAGTCCCATTGATTGTATGACTCAATTGGGATACCAAATCCCCAATCCATATGCCGTAGGCTTAATTTTTGATCATTGTGAACAGAAATCCGATCCACATTATTTAGGAATCGCAGGATTAAGATTGAAAGATCCAGAATTAGGGATTTCATCCACTTATGACTTAATAGAATTGAACTTTGAGCTTGAAAAAGAAAAAATGGTAGAAAAGGTTGAAAAAGTAATTAATAAGGTTAAAAAAAAAAATATAGAAAAAGCACTAAATGAAATCAGATATATTGATGAAACACTCCGGAAAAAAGCTTTAGCTCAATTACAGAGAAATTATGGATTGATAATGGTGCCTAAGAAAGATATAATTGTAACTGATGATGAAGAAATAGCTGAATTGGATGATCGTTATTTATATGAATGGGATCCAGACTTCTTTAAAAAAAACTATCGTATTCCAAAATTTAGAGAAAAAATTGAAAATACTATAGCAGAGGCTCATGATGAATTAGATAAATTAACTGAAAAAGGTGTAAAAGAACAGTATGAAAAAAGAAAAGAAAAATTAAAAAAAAAAATTAAAAATATATTAAAAACACCAAATGAATGGTATGATAAATTAATAAATGATCTTTCAAAAAGAACTGAAATAATCTTCCCTTATTATTCTTATTTAGATACGAATGAAAGAAAAGTAATTGAATATTTAGAAGAGAAAAGTGCTGAATATTGTAAGATCCTAGATGAATTAAATGAACGTTCAGAATTAAATTTTATTATAAATTAGGAGTAGGATTTTATTCAATATTTATCAAACTTTAAAAACATACAAA
>JBHLQA010000123.1:0-8345 GCA_048885285.1 Candidatus Odinarchaeota archaeon | reverse complement strand
CGTTTGCTTCATCCTTGACCCAATCTTAACGATAACTTTAATATTTTATCGAGGAGATTTTTCTAATACCCTAAGAACTAAATTTTTAAAATAGCAAAATAATTTTAAGTAGTAATATAACCTATAAAATATAATTATAATATAATAAGTTATTCTGTATCATTTATCATTTTAAATCATGACGTCTTATCGATTAATTATTGGAATCATTGCAGGAATTATACTTAGTTTTTTTACGGTATTTTTCTTTAACATGATGGTTATTATAGATCAAATTAATTTATATATTGATGATGATAAACTATTTCGAATAGTTTCTTTATTAGTTGGAGCAAATTTTGATTTTGATATGATCTCATTTTTCACTGGTACTCCAACCGTTTTAGGATTTTTCGCTCCAGAGCTTTTAGCATGGATTTTTATGGGATATATTACTGGTACAATTGCAAAAGGATTAAAACGAGGAGTAATAGCAAGTGCATTAGTAGTTATTATAGTTTTATTAATATGGATTCTTTTAAATATTGCTTCTGGTCAAGATTTAATGTCTTTATTTCAAGGAACTCAATTAACTGAAACATTAGGGGGAATTTTAAGTGCTTTTATAGGAGTGTTAATAGGAGGATCGGTTGGAGGCTTAGTAAGTGGTCCTTTTGAAGAAATGTATTAAAAGCAAAAGAACTACACTCAATAAATTCTTCGTTTAGACTATTCCTTTAAACTGAATTGTTAATCAAACTTTAAAAGAAGCAGATCTCTGTATTAACTCAGCGATTTTCTTATTAAAATGATATCTAAAACTTAAAGATAATTGGTAAATTATAAAAAATAATGGTTATAAAAGAAGAAGTTCTACCCGATCGGGAATTCGTATTAAATTTATTAAAGAAATTAAAGATTCCACTTTCTATTAGACGCCATTCAGAAAAAGTTGCCGATAAAGCTATGCAAATTGCCAGTAAAATAAAAAAGGTCAAAGTAGATACACATTTAATTGAGATTGGTGCTTTATTACACGATATTGGAAGAACTAAAGCTCATGGATTTAACCATGCTTTAATAGGGGGAAAAATTGTAAGACAGAGGGGGTTTTCTGAAAGACTGGCAAGGATTTGTGAAACTCATATTCTTGGAGGGATAGATAAAGAGGATGCCGAAAAAATTGGTTTACCAATTAAAGATTATTTACCTACGACTTTAGAAGAAAAAATAATATGTTTAGCAGATAAACATATGGCTGGTACCAAAGAAGTAACTATTCAAGAGAGATTTGATCGTTGGTTTTATAAATATGGTAAAAGTGAGATCTTAATAAAGTCAAAGAAAAGAATTGAAAAGATTCAAAAAGAAATTGAAGGTTTAATGTAATATATTAATAAGTTATATATTATAATTTAATTGATATATCTGTATTACTAAATAATTTCTCATTTTCACATAAGAGATGATAATCTCTTTCTAAAGAGAGAATAACTCTTCTAATTATTAAACACGCTTCCTTTAATACTTTAGGATCTACTTTATCAGGCGTATCATCTATAGTATGAGTATATCTACCACCTACTCGGGTAACAAGATCAACAGAATCGAACCCCCTTAAATGAAAAGGAACTGAATCAGTATGAGCACCTGTAGATAAATGAAATCCTTTTATTCTTATATTTTCTTGTTTAGCAGCATTATCTAAATATTTACTCAGTAATGGGGCAATTTTTTTCCGAGGTAATACACCATAAGATTTTAGATATTCTACTTGATTCTTTGATTCACATATACACGATATTATATCTAAATTAATTTGAAATACTCTTTTTTTAACAAATTCCATTTCATGATTATTTACAAATATTCTAGAACCCATTGTTCCTAGTTCTTCAGCAGAGAATTGGCAAAACCAAATATTGAAATACTGAAGTGCCTTTTCTCTAAAGTAATCACTTAATTCAAAAACCACTGCCATTCCAGTAGCATTATCTAATGATCCTGGTGATTTATTATGAGTGTTTAGAAAAATTAAAAAAAAATTTGAGATTGAAATAATTATTGTAAGAATCCATATTCCGCTTCCTAATACTAAAAGATTTATTTTTATTATTGTATAAGTACGAATAAATAAAATTATAAAAAAGATAGAGAGAAAAATCCCACTATATAGCCAAACTCGATAAAAAAATACTCTCCAAGAAGTTTTAAATGATTGAGATTTTGAATCTAAGTGCGCAGAAATGATTATATCTCCCGCCTGATCTGTTGGTAACTTTTTTGCTGGTAGTTTTACAAATACATTAGTAGCAGAAATTGTGTTTCCATAATATTCTCCCCAAAATCCTGGATTTTCTGGATGTTTTAAGCCTTTAATAATTAAGATTACTATAAAAGCCATTATAACTCCTATAATAATTGTAAAAAATAAGTTGATATATGTAAACATCAACACAAACAAAGAAAAAGTTAAGTTAATAACCATTATTAGTTTTATAAGCGTAGTTGAGTAGAAATCAGAAAACTCGAATGGTTCTTTCTGGATTTTTTTTTCATCATAACCAATATCTTTAAATGTCTTTATTGTCAAATCAACAGCTTTTACCTCTCCGCTTGTTCCAGCGAGACGAGGAAAGCTAAATTTTTTAACATAATTTAATAATCTATCAATCTTAAATGATTGATCTTGTTTGGAATTATCAGAACTCAATTTTATCTAAAATAGTGTGAATTTTGAAATAATTATCTCTATACATAATATTTAGGAATAATTTATGTTTTGATATTTGATTTTATAATTTACTTAAATTTTTCAATTTATCAAGAACAATTTTTTGAATATTTTCTTGTACTATCTCTATTATATCATCTGAGTTAACAACATGATAATTTTCTTCTTTTGCACGTAAAAGATAAAGGTTTCTTACTTTATCCAAAAATGAACTTACTTCAAATTTTTCCAATTCTTCAGTTTCTTTTCTCTCTAATGCAATTTCAGGGTCAATATCCAAAATTATTGTAATATCTGGCAAACCAACGAATTTATTTATTTTTTTAATCCAATCAACAGTAATATCAGCAGATTGTGCTGATTGGTATACGATTGACGATTCTATATATCTATCAGAAATAATAATATACCCTTCATCGAGTTTTTTCTTTATTTCATTTCTATAATGGAGATCTCTATCAGCTGCAAATAATAATGCATCCGTTGTAGGGGGTATTTTCTTATTTTTCAAAAAATCTCTTATTAATACTCCGATTTTACTATCTGAAGGTTCATGTGTTAAAAATACTTTAAAACCTTTAGTTTCTAAAAATCCTTTAAGGAGGCGACTATGAGTTGTAGTGCCTGCCGCATCTCCACCTTCCAGTGCAATAAATAAAGAGTTGTACACCAATTTAATTCGATAAATTAATTTTTTGCAGAAGAAATTTCAATTCCACTTAGTTGAATAATTATGAATAAGGACTTATTTTTTTTATCCTTAATTAACTCTAATATTTAAAAAAATTAACAAAATTAAGCACATTAAAGTTAGGATTTTTTATTTTTTTTTTGAGTTAATCAGTAAAATTAAATGGAGAAATTATCTTATTTAAAATGAGAGATATGGGTAAAAATAGGAGATTTGCCTACTGCAATAATTGCGAGAAAGAAATTGATAAACCAAAAAGAAAATCGTTTGATAGCATGTATTATAATATCTGGATTCTTGTGATTATATCTTCATTAGGATTTGGAATAATAGTTTTTCTGGTTTATCACTTTGTAATTATAAAGAAGGATCTATGTCCATATTGCCAGAATCGATTAGATTTCTATAACTCACAAGAAGAAATCCCTGAACCAAAAGCAGAAATCGCACGTATTCTGCACACAATAGAACAAGAAAAACACTTAACACCCAATAAAACAAATTGCCCATTTTGTCAAGAAGAAATAAAGAGTCAAGAATTAATTTGCCCAAAATGTGGATCTTCTCTTAAAGAATAAAAAATTATAAAATTTGTAGAAATAAAAATCTTAAAAATTTAAGTGAAAAAAAAATGACAACCAAAAACCCAACCGGATGGTGTCCCCGTTGTCAACAGAATGTATTATTAAAACGGGAAGAAATTGATACTTGCCTTGCAATAATATTATTGATTTTCACAGCAGGAATTGGTTTAATAATATATCTCGCTATTTATTATAGAAGAGCAGAAGATAGATGCATACATTGTAGTACTAAAATTACAACTCTTCAACCTCAAAGCCCTTACAGATCTCAACCTCAAATTCAACAATCTCCAAATTCTGCATCAGCTAATATATCCGAAAAAATAACTGGTGCTAGTCCTAATTATTGTCCACTTTGCGGTGAAAAATTAGAGATAGGGATAAGTTTTTGCCCAAATTGTGGTAGTAAAATAAAATAAATCTAATTTTTTTTTCTATTCTTTTACTATTTTAGAATGACTTTTAATTCTTAATTTTAAAAATTGGACTCCAAATTTTTTTAATTATATTAAAATCTCTTTTTAATTAAATATAATAAAGTAATTTAGAGTGATAGAAAAATGTATTGCCCAACATGTAATAAAAACGTATACACCAAAAAGAATGAATTCAATATTGGTTTAGCGATCTTTTTAGCGATTTTTACTGGTGGAATTGGATTACTGATTTATATTGCAATATACTTAGATAAAGAACATCACCCCAAATGTATTCATTGTGATTCAATTTGTTATGATCAATTGGAAGAAAATCAACCAATTTCGAATAATCAAGTGATAAGTACTTATAATCAGGGTCAAAGTCAAGAACTTGTTTTAGAACAACATAGAATTCAAGAAAGTTCAAAATTTTGTTATAATTGTGGATCTGAGCTAAATCAAAATGAAAATGCTAAATTTTGTGCTCTTTGTGGAAATCCAACTCAATAATTATTATTTTTTTTTATACTTTTTTTTCTTTTAAAATCTTCATAAATTCATAAAAGTATTTGTATGAGTCTTTAAAATGTTTATCTGCTTTAGAATATTCTAGTGCTTCAGAAAAGAGTTTTTTAAAATGATTTAAGTCTTTATTTTTAATTATGTTTTTATATTCTTTAATTAATTCTTCGAAAATATCTAAAATTTCATGAAACTTTTCATTTTCTATTTGAATTTCACCAAACATCTCCATTTCCCTTTGAATAATGCTCTCTGCGAAAACTTTTTGTAATAGAAAAGTAGTACCAGTAAAAGAAGTTAATTCACTTAAATCTTTATTTGTCCTCTTAAGTAAATTCAAAAATAAAATATTAAACATATGTGGAACGCCAAGCGTTATAGCGATCCTTGAATCGTGAATATCAGGTGTTGTTTCTATAATGATAATTCCGTCTGATCTAAATATCTCAAGGAGTTCATTTATAATTTTGTGATATTGATTTGTTCCACCTATTTTTAATACAATAATGCCATAGTCTTTCACATTCTTGATTCCCGGTCCAAACATTGGATGAATTGACAGACAGTTAATAGGATAGAGCTTATGAACTTTTTGTAAGATTATGGAGGTTTCTAATTTTAGAGAGGTTATATCAAAAATTAATGAATTTTTTTTCATCATCGGGGCGATTTTTTCAATCATACCTGAGGTAGAATGAATAGGGATTGAAAGCATTACAATATCAGCATTTTCAACACATTTTTTGAGATCTAACTCGTACTCAACTTCTAAATCTCTAGCAACAGCTTTCAATTTCTCTACATTTCGGGCAAATATAGTAATTTTAAACCCATGTTGCTTGAAATATCTTCCAAAAACTTGGCCCATACCACCAGAACCTCCAATAATAGATATATTTTTACCTATCATTTAGCCATCCCTAGAACTTCAATTATTTTATTTCTCATTAAATCAATATTTGGTTTTTTATTAGTCCACCATTCAAATGCCAATACTCCTTGATTAACTAACATATTTAAACCAGAAAGTGTAGTACATCCTTTTTCAGCTGCATCTTTTAGTAATTTAGTCTTTAATGGATTATATATGACATCAAACACGAATAAATCTTTATGCAAAAATTCAGAGGGAATTGGTGATTTATCAATATTAGGGTACATTCCTATAGGAGTAGCATTAATTAAAATATCCGCTTTTTTAGATTCTTCTTTTAAAACACGATTAGTATTATTTTTTCCTTCGATATTAATCCCATATTTGCTTTTTATTTCATTAGCAAGCTTTTCAGCTCTTTTTTCAACCATATCAGATAATACGATCTTATTTGACTCTTTTGCCATCATAAATGCTATTGCTCTTCCTGCTCCACCGGCCCCTAGTAATAAAATATTTTTCCCCGAAACCTTATAACCTGCATCTGTTAACGCTTTCATAGCACCTTCTGCATCTGTATTTCTACTACTTAAAAATCCTTCATCATTTTTTATTGTATTAACAGCCCCAATTTCTAGGGCTACAGGATCGACTTCATCTAAATATTTAATTATCGTTTGTTTAAAGGGGATAGTTATATTAATACCTTTAATATCAAATACCTTAATCCCGTCTATAGCAGTCGTTAAGTTATCAGGCAAAATACTAAAAGCAAGATATATATAATCAAGATTTAAATCACGAATGGCAGCATTGTGCATTGTGGGACTCATTGAATGTTCAATTGGATATCCCATAACACAAAGAACTTTTGTCTTGGCAGATATATAATCGTTCGCTGACATAACAATCAATATTAATAAAATTTTATTGCTTTATAATTTCATCATTAAAATGATCTTCAAATTCTTTTGATCTTACTATTGTAGCTTGCCTATATCTCTCAAATCGATTTTCCCATTTTGCATTAACATTAAATGCCACCTTTGCAAATCCAATTGATTTAATAGCTTTAGCTAATGCTTCTTGATCTTTTGGACGATAAATTTTCATAGGATCTCCAATTGCTATGTTATTTGGAGGAATGAAAGAATTAGCAGGTACAACTGTATTCGCATGAACAAATGCCCCAACCGCTACCGCGGCACCAGATTGGACGAGGGCGCCATGTAAAATGGTGGCACCTGTCGCAATATAGGAATTAGATTCAACCTTACATCCAATAAGTGTTGAATGGGGTGAAATAAAGACATGATCTCCAATTATTACAGGATAATTACTATCTCCTAACGCTGTAGCTCTTAGAACAGCATTTTCACAGATAATTGAATATTCTCCAATTTCGACCTCAGAGCCCTCAGAATCAAGAACGGCACCATACATAACCCGTGAGTTTTTACCAATAGACACATTACCGATAACTATTGCTGTTGGAGCTAAAAATACTGAGGAATCATATTTAGGCTCAATACCTCGATGTTTTATTATCATAATTTTCCACTTAAATTAAGATTTAAAAATATTGATTAAAAATGAATTGATAACTTTATAATTATTCATTAAATCTTGGTATTATTTATAAAATTCTAAAATTTATACCAATCATTCACCTTTCCTGTAGAGGAAAGACAAGCCCTAAGGTTATCAGGCTATTCGCTTGTCACCAAGTTCAATGCATACTTCATGTCTAATGTTTTTCGCATTACTTCAGAAGTCTTGAAGAAAATTATCCAATAATACTTGAAAAGAACGTAGAATTTAGCTCAATTATAATAAAGATTGCTTGGATTCAAAAATAACTAAAATAGGTTTTTCTTAAAAAACTTCTTTAATGAAACAGTAAAAAATAAAATAACTCGATGAGAGTATTTTCATATCTCATAATATTAAAGAGTCTTAAGAAAAAGCAAATTAAATATTAAAAAAAAAAATAATTTCATTATTTGTAGTTCATTGGGGAGATTATCTATTTACGAACTTACTTTTATATAGTTCTAAAGCTTCCATTAATGCTTTTTCTAGCTTTGGTTCTTCTTGTTCATCAATTAGTATTTTTGTAAGTTCATTTTTTAGCATCATAAATATTTGTACCAATCCCTGTATTCTTTCTGTTGGAGTAAGAGTCATTGATCTGTCTAATCTCATACCTCTTTTCTCTTGAAAGTCGCGTAAGACTCTCCAGAGAAATCCCTTTAATGCCATTTCCCGAATATTTATTCTTTGACTAATTACATGAACTAACGGACTTACTATTTTTTTTTGTTCTGGAGTTAAATGTAGGGTTTGAAAATTGATAACCTCTTGATTTATTCTTTCAGTACTAAATTGTATTTCTATTTTAATCACCAATAGTTTAATATAGTTTAGAGTTTTTTACTAAAAATAAAAAAAAAAATGATATATATATAGTTTTTTAAACAAATATTGTTTGCTCTATTTCGGAAAAAGATAATTTTTCCAAAAAAAGTATTCAAGATTCGAA
>JBHLQA010000122.1:0-8379 GCA_048885285.1 Candidatus Odinarchaeota archaeon | reverse complement strand
TACTGAAGAAGATTTCAACAAATCAATTTCTTATGTAAATTTAATTTTTAGCGCTGATCAAGGGAAATCATGGTATCAAATGGTAATGGAGGCTAAACTGGACTATTATATTGCTGAAATAGCAGAAGTACCAGTAGGTTCAGTCATTATTTATTATATTGAAGTTTATTTAGAAGATGGAGAAAAAGTCATAGAAAATAACGAGGGAAATTATTTCTTTTATAAAGTGGGAGTTCCAATTGGAGAATCTGAAAAAAAAACACAAGAACAAGAAAGTAGCGATTTAAAGAAAAAAATTAAAGAACCTTCTAATAAACCCCAAAAATATCAAAAACCTTCTGTTGAAATTCCAAAACAAAAAGTTTTAGTTACCCGAGAGATGTTTGAACAGTCTACTAAAATTCCTCGCGAAGAACCAAGAATTTCTAAACAAATTAATTCTAATGATTTTCAATCAAATAATTCAACTATTTTTGGCAAACCACAAACAAAAATTGATCCTGATTTAAAAATATGTATTCATTGCAAATCTAAGATTAAAAAGATGTGGAGTATATGTCCAATTTGTGGAAAAAGTCTTTAATCTGATTTTTTTAAATCTATATAAATAAGGATTCCCTTCAATAATACACTTCTTATGAAAGTTTTCAATTTAAAATATATTAAATTTAATATTTTAATTATAATTTAGTACCACATTTGTTACAAAATGCGTAATCAGAAGATAAAATTGCTCCACACTGTTTGCAAATAAGAATATCTTTTCCAGAAGTCTCTGGGATAGATGGTTGTTCTGGTGCTGTTGTTTGAGTAGGTGAAAACGTAGTTTGTTTGCTTTCTAAATCTGATACATTTGGAATTATTCTTAATTTACTGGTTTCTTGAGATTGGGATTTTTCCTCTGCTCTGAATGGTACAAAACTTTCTACTGAAGTTTTTTCTAAATCATCTACTTTTTGAGATAATGTTTGAAAAAGGGAGGGAGAGCTTGATTTATCTTCTTCTGGAGTTAATTGAGGTGAAACTGGAACTTTAGCTTGAAATGATTCTGCTTTTTCTTTTTTAGGTTTTTCTTTTTTTTCCTTCTTAGGTTTTTCTTTTTTTTCCTTCTTTACATGTTTCATTTCTTCTAAATGCTTCTCATGTTTCTCTTTTTCTTTTTGATGCTTTTTCTCTTTTTCTTCTTTCTTTTTCTGTTTTTCAAGTTTTTTCCTGTCTTTTTTCGAATATATTGGTTCAGGCAAGTAATCCATTATAGATTCTGATTTGGTTGCAGTGCTTTCTACCGGTACTAAGTTTGAAGAAGATTCTTGAGGAGATTGAAATGAATCTGGTGCAGGAGCAGGTATTGGAATATTGTTTGCAAAAGGAATTGCTTTTGGTTTGTATGTTTCTTCTTTGCTAGAAATAGGAGTTATTTGAGAAGGGCTAAATTGTTGGTCTGGTTGTTCTTGAGCTAATATTTCCTCAGGTGTCTTAAAATCAAACTGAGCAGATTGTTTTGGTAAATCTTCAATCTTTGTTTCAGGTATAGGAATTTCTGGTTCAAATTCTGGTTCGTATATTGGGGGAGGTATTTGACTTTCTTCTATAGCAGGTTCAGGAACAGGAGGAGCCTCAAATTCAAATTCAGGTTCTGGTTCAAATGCAGAGTTTGATTCATATGCATTGATAGATGTAGGCTCTGGAACAGGAGGAGCAGCGTAATCAAATTCTGTTTTTATTTGCTCAGCAGGAGTTGGATATGTTCCTATAGCAGTAGTTGGAATTTGTCCAGGACTAAATACAATTCCTCTAGAAATTAGTTGATCAGGCACTCCTGAACCAATCATTAAACACGCAAGGATATAAAAACAATCTCCAACACCTTCACCAGTTTTTGCTGAAGTTTCCATGTAGTATAAATTAAAATTCCTTGTGAAATTATTGATTTCTTCTAAAGAAATTGTTCTTTGTTCAATTAAATCACTTTTGTTACCAACTAATAATAAGGGAATTTCTGTTTTTACATTTGCTCTAACTTCTTCTATCCATTGAGGAAGATGCTCAAAACTACTTATATTAGTCAGATCAAAAATTAATAAAGCACCCAAAGAGCCTCTATAATACATAGGTCTAATCGAGCTAAAACGTTCCTGACCTCCAGTATCCCATATCTGAAGCTTTGCTCGAATAGGACCTTCAATAGAATCGATGTTAATAGTTTTTACATGAAAATCTACTCCGATGGTCATTTTATAATCTTCTGTAAAAAATCCTTTGGAAAATCGAAGAGTTAGAGCCGTCTTACCAACCCCACCGTCTCCTACTACAATCGATTTAAAGAGGTAATCATATTCTTCAGCCATTACTTGTTCCCATTTTACGTTTCAAATAAATATATATCGATTAATTTTCTAAAATGTTGTAGCTATTATATTATATATCTATAATTACAAATTTATAATTTTATTTATAATAGTGTAATTCTGTTATTGTACCAATAACTAATTAAGATTTTATTATAATTTATATATTTGAATTAAAAAGATGAATTTAAATTTTATATTAATCTTCGAGCTTCTTCACGCAAATCAACATTTTCAACCCACTCATTAATTTCATCCAGTTCTTGCTGAGGAAGTTCATATGAATGTTCTCGATCTGGGTATATCCCGTTCAGTACTTCCTCTTTATAATCATTTAAAGCGTCTCTGATCGATTCACCAATATTACCAAAGTACTTTAGGAATTTAGGTTTAAAATCCGTAAAAATACCTAACATATCGTGAATTACCAATATTTGCCCATCACAATATTTTCCAGCCCCGATACCTATTGTTGGAACATTAATGGTACTTGTAATTATTTTTGCTAATTGCCAAGGAATACTTTCTAAAACAATTGAAAAAACACCCGATTCCTCTAAATTCTGGGCATCTAAAATTAATTTCTTTGCTGCTTCTGTTGTCTTGCCTTGAACTAAAAAACCTCCAAACTCATAAATAGCTTGGGGGGTTAGACCTATATGTCCCATAACCTGTATATCAGCATTGATTATTGATTTAATTGTAGGACAGATCTCTGTTCCTCCTTCGACTTTAACGGCTTCAGCACCACCTTCTTGAATAAAGCGTCCAGCGTTCTTAACTGCTTCTTTTTGATCAATTTTATATGAAAGAAAAGGCATATCTCCAACAATTAATGCATTTGATACACCTCGACTAACGGCTTTAGTATGATGAATCATTTCATCCATTATAACTGATAAAGTATTCTTATATCCAAGCATGACCATTGAGAGTGAATCTCCTACAAGAATTAGATCTATTTTAGACTGATCAACAATTTTTGCGAAGCTATAGTCATATGAAGTTATTGTTACTATTTTTTGACCTTTTTTCTTCTTTTCTAAAATATCCTTTATGGTTACTTTTTGTAGAGCCATAACTTAAAATAACTAAAGAGTTTTGAAAAATTTTTTGGAAATGTAATCAATTTATGTTTATAATTTCTAAAATTAACTCTTCATATTATGATTATTTCCTCTGAAATATGGTAAGGATTCCAATTTATTTAAGATAATATTAACTTTAGT
Source organism: Candidatus Odinarchaeota archaeon (assembly GCA_048885285.1). Taxonomy (GTDB): domain Archaea; phylum Asgardarchaeota; class Lokiarchaeia; order Sigyniarchaeales; family SOKP01; genus Loki-b32. The sequence continues at coordinate 4,802 of JBHLQA010000122.1, read as the reverse complement.
AATTCTAATTAATTTGATTATAATTAATAAGACTTTTTAATCTTTATATATTAAACCTAATAATTTATAAAAAAACAGAGGTTTATAAGATCATGGTAGATCCGAAAGATATCGATTTCTATTCACTAGGATTCAATTTTATTGAAACCAAGACTATGTTTATGGCAAATCACAAGAATGGGAAATGGGATGAAGGAGAATTAATGCCATTTGGAAAATTTGAAATTTCTCCAGCATCTTGTGTATTAAATTATGGGCAAGGTATTTTTGAAGGAATGAAAGCCTTAAAAGCTAAAAATGGAGAAATTACCTTATTTAGACCTGAAGAAAATGCGAAAAGATTCAATTTAGGTGCTAAAAGGATGTTATTACCAGAATATAATGTGGATAAACTTATTAGTGCAATAAAAAGTGTTGTAAAGGAAAATAAAGATTACATTCCACCTTACGATAGTGGAGGTGCTTTATATATCAGACCGATATTATTTGGATATGGGCCAGTTTTAGGAGTACATTCAGCAGATGAGTTTAAATTAATTATTTTTACAGTTCCTGTTGGTCCTTATTTTCCAGAGGGATTTAAAGGAATCAATTTAGAAATTTCAAAAGAATATATAAGAGCCGCTCCAGGAGGTACTGGTTCAGCTAAAACTATTTGTAATTATGCAGGAACAATGTTACCAGCAAAAGAATCTAAATCACGGGGGTTTTCCCAGATTCTTTATTTAGATGCAGTTCATAATGAATTTATAGAGGAAGTTGGTGCTGCAAATTTTTTCGCAATGATTAATGGTAAATTAGCAACTCCAAGAAAATCCGGCACGATTTTAGAAGGAATTACAAGAGAATCAGTATTAAAAATAGCATCAAAAAAAGTTGGGTTAGAGGTTGAGGAGAGAAATATTTCCTATAAAGAATTATACGAGGAAACCTGCACAGAAATATTTTGTAGTGGTACTGCTGCTGTTATTACACCAATTGCATCAATTTCCTTAGAAGGTAAAAGTCGAATATTTAATAACCGAGAACCCGGTGAAGTAGCAAAAAAAATATATGAATTGTTGACAGGTATTCAAAGATTAGATATTGAAGACGAATTTGGTTGGATTATAAAAGTCTAATTTTTTTATTTTTAATTTGAAATAGTCTTCAATAAAGAATTAAAAGCCTCTTTAACATTATATCCCGTTTTTGATGAGATCTTTAAATAACCTATAATATTGTTATATTTATTCATAATTTCTGAGACATAATTGTCAAAAACTTTGCATTCATGAAGATTAATCATATCGCATTTTGTTCCTAATAAAAAAGCCGAAATATTCCCTAATTCATTAAGTTTTCGTATCCATTGTTCAGCATTTTCAAGAGTGTTAAAACGTGATAAGTCGAATAATATAAATGCCGCAATAGAACCATCAACGAAATCTGTTATAAGTTGCTTAAATTGATCTTGACCCGCGAAATCCCACATTACGAAATTATACTCATTCCCATTTACTGTGAGAATTTTAGAAAAAAAATCAACTCCCTTTGTTAATTCACAATTACTATCGAAATTATCATGAATCAGACGTTTGAGAAATGAAGTTTTCCCAACTCCACCATCACCAGAAACAATAAGTTTTACTGTTATTTTCATGTTAATATTATCTATTTTACTTTAAATATAAAAAAGTACCATAATTTCTGATTTCTGTAATATTATAAAATAAAAAAATTTTGCCACTTAATTACTTCTTTTTCTTACTTAAATGTATAAATTCAATAAAAAAAATAAGGAAGAAACCCGATATTTTTCTTCACTAATTCATTAATTCATCTAACTCTAAGAAGTTGAGAACTTCCTGCAGACATAAGATTTCCTTCTTCATCCCATACTTTTGCTTTACAGAAAAAGATATTCTTTCCACTTATTATACATTTTGCTATTGCTTTTAAATGTCCTTTTGAGACTTTTCTTAAGAATTCTATTTGTAGATCTATTGTTATGGTATTTCCATTAGGAAGAATCAAGGAAAACGCTGTACATGCACAAGTTGAATCAATAAGTGAAGCTAAAACACCACCATGAATCATTCCAAATTGAGTTAATTCTTTTCTTATTACCATTTCGAAATGGGCTTTTCCATTGGATATTTCTTGTATTTTAAAACCTAAAGTTGAATAATATGGTATTTTATCATAGAGGTGTTTTATTAGATCATTTATAATATTTCCTTAGGTTCTTCAAAATTTAACAATATCTATTAATTGAATTTATATTTTCTTTAAAAAGCATAAAAATATAACAAAAGAAATCTCTTTAGATTTTGATGCTAGATTATACAATTAATTCATTCCTCACACTTAGATTGGAAAAAGGTAAAACAAACATTTATGTGAAGAATAAATTGTTTATGCATTGTAAATACATTTTATTGAGTTTGCCTGTAGAAAACTTTGGAGATTTAGAAAAGACTGATTCAATCGATGATTTTGTAGAAAAAAACGATAATATTATTGAAATTACTAATAATATTGATCTAAGAATTTCTCCAAAAACAATATTTTGGGCTCATTGTTCAAATCTTCAGGTATGGTATGAAAATGGCTATAATTCAGGTTTGATCCATAGTAATTTGGCGTTTCCTTTACTTAAAGAGTTAACTATAGCAGGAGACAAGCTAGCAGAATCAGTTTTTAAAGATCTAATAGCTAATAGGTTTGAAAATGGTAATTTAACAGTAAAAAATTACATTTTGAAAAATGGCTATTTATATTATTTAAATAGAGAAGAATTAAGTGTGTTGTTAACTCAGGTCAAGTCGTACTTTATTAATAGTGGTATTATCGAACTAAAAAAAAAATTAAATATTCCCTTCTGAACTATAGAGAAATAAAAGAATTAATCGATCTTTTACTTTTCATCGATTTAAAATACAATCAGAAGTATATTTTTTCGATGCTTCATAAACTTAATAAAGAATTAAGGTCTAAATTTGCTCGTTTTTTAATCCTACATCTAAATTATAAAGAATTTAATAATTATAAAATTGCTTATGGGAGATTTATTAATTATTTTGAAGAATTAATCGCATTTCTATATAAAAATTACCCTGAAATTAGTGAATTTCTGAGGGCTATCGATTCTGGTTTTATAAGTAATAGTTTTTCTTTAGATGATATACGTTCTTATGGATTTGTTTCCTATCTCTAAGAAATTTAAATTAATCGTTATACACTTTTTTCGAGGATAAAGATTTCTCAAGATAATAATAGCCATAAGCTATTTTAAATCCCAACTTTTTGTATAAACTCATAGCTCTCTTGTTCTCAATTTCAACTTGTAGCCATATAATTTCTACTCCATTTGATATAGCCCAATTATTTATAAGTTTGAAAAACATTGAAGTAGCAATAGTTTGTTGTTGAAAATCTGGGTGTACGAGAACATCAGCTATGTATAAAAATCCATGGGGATCTAATATTCCCATCAGAGTTCCTAAAACTTTTTTTTCATATTCAGCTACGATAAAACATTTTTTCGGGACTATAATTCTGCTTGCTAATGCTTCTAAAACATTCTGGGCATATTGATCTCTTTTAGAATATTTTGCCAGAAAAGATGAGAATTTTGTAACTCTATTAGAATAAAAAAGATATGAAAATTTATCATTAACTGGCTTTTTTGTTAATTCTTGAATAGATATAATCATTGTGTTTGTGATAGAACCTACTTGCTGATATCCATATTCTAATAATTTTGAATCTAAACCAGTTGGTTCAAAATATTCTGGAATAGTAAAAATTGTTGGTAAATTATGGGCTTTATAAGCTTTTTCAACTAATTTTATATCTCTACCTAATTTATTTAATTCACCAGTGTAATTGAAAGGGAGAACAGAATTTGCTCGAGATGTCACTCCCTCAGTAAATCGTAATATCCAGCCATTTAAGAAATAATAATATTTAGCAGGCCAAGAATTCATCAAAATTTCTTGTAATTTCTTGAAATCTTTAATTTTCATCATTCTTCTCTCATCCTTCTATTCCAAATCGATTTTTTTTTAACCATTTTATACCAAAATTTACCATTTCTCGTTGTGATAATAATCTAGCATCAGCTAATCCAACTTTACCAGGAGAATAATTAATTTTAGATTCGAAATCTATTCCCAATTGCTTAAAATCATCGCTATTAAGATCAAGCTCTCTCCATTTTACCCACTCTCTTTTGTTATCTATTAGAATTGCTGAACTATTTAATTTATAGTTCTTACCTGGAAAGTCACTTCGATATTCAGCAAGATGGAGAGAACTATTATTTTCATGGGAAACTCCTACTAATAAAATCTTTCCATTAAGTTGATAGATTCGAGCTAATGGAGAATTTTCCCCTAGATCCGCTATTAAATCATGGTTTTTTATTATATATTCTGCATGTTTTCCCCAAGCTGCAAAAGAGGATACTGGATGATTACTACGGATTACATTAGGCTGATTTCTAAATGTATCAACAATAATCCCCATTCCTCGCGTAGGTGTTATTTTTGGATGATATGCGGGCATTTCATTACGAATAATGTTCCACCAGCTTTCTGGGACAGGAGGATTTTCCCAATAAGAGGGATCGGTATTATGACCCGAAAAAGTGGGCATAATCAAGGTTCCTTCTGAAGTAAGAATTTCCATAAGTGCCTTTATAACTGCAACAGAACCTCCTACAGTCCATCCTATAGCACTTAATGAACTATGCATTATTATTATTTGTCTAGATCTAATCCCAAGTAATTTAAAATCTTGTTTTAATGAAGTTACTG
>JBHLQA010000121.1:0-8388 GCA_048885285.1 Candidatus Odinarchaeota archaeon | reverse complement strand
CTAGTAGTATAAGGAATTTCTGTTTTATTATACTTATAATGATTGTCATCTGTTTCTTCATAGTAATACCAATCCATAACATCATAACCTGTATTTGTGAACCCCCATGCTACGTATTCATTATGACCAACTATAACTATGTTCGCACCTGCTAGAGTAAAACCATATACATTTAGTCCCGTATCTTCAGCTACCAAGTGTGCTTCATACCATATTCCAGGCATGTTCCAAGCTAAGTGCATATCATTACATAAAATTGGTTTTCCTGTGCTACTTTTTACCCCATCAACAACCCAATTATTCGAACCAATCGTATTCTCTTCTTGAAGTTCTAGTAATACTTTTTCTGAAGGAATCTCCTCAATATTTTCCAAAAATTTAGAAATAGTGTGTATTACGTTTGAACTTATCTGCAATGGACCGCCATTATATATGAGTTCTGAACTATCATTATAACTCCCATAATTAGGACATATAGGAACTTGACCATAAGTGGCATCTGCCATTATTTCGGTATAATTAGCGATTCCTAAAGCTTCTAAAGTTTTTAATCTATATAAATCATCATAACCCCAAGTAAGCATTTTAGCCATATATTTATCAAGACACATGCTGTCTAGAGCCGTCCATTTGGTTGGTTTGAATCCTAATATTGCGTATTCTATTGGATATTCCCCTTGATGAGTTTTGATATAATGGTTGACTCCATCTGAATAGCTATTAATTAAATCGTAATAATTATTTTGCCCTGCTTCTTGCATTATTCTGAGTTCTTCAAGAGTTTGTTCTGCCCAATATTCCATTCCCATTGCAAGGTTATATTTATCCTCTTCTAGTGCCAAATCTCCAACAATCTCAGAAAGTTTTCCTCTTACATTCCTACGTACTAGATCCATTTGAAAAAGCCGATCTTGAGCATGAACATATCCCAAAGCAAAGCTAAGATCTTCTTCTGTGGAAGCATAAATATGGGGTACGCCCCACTCATCACGATAAATAGTAACAACACTATCTAACTCTGAAAAATATACCGTCTCATATTCGGGAACTTCCCCCGGCACATTCCAAATTCCACTCCCAGGAAAAAGGATATCCCCTAGTGGTGCAATAATGCTTATCAATGGAATTGAGAAAATTGTCATAACAATTATCGTTATGACGATAACAGTTGCTAACTTTGCTAAATTCTTTTTTTTTTGAATTCGCATTATTTAAATTCAACTTTTCTATTTTTTTTTTTAAATATATAAAATTAATTACATTACAATTTCTATGAACTAGTATAAAAAAGTTTAATTCTTATCAAAAATAGAAAAAATATTGTAAGAGAGAAAAAAAATAGAATCCTTTTTGTTTTTATCTCATTTTATTAATTTTTATTTTTACAATTAAAATTAAAAGCCTATCTATACATCTACTAAAAAAGAAACAAAACTTGAAGAAGCTAATAAAGATCTAATTATCATTAAATCAAATAAAAGAAAAGTTTAAAATTAAAATTGGATGTCCGTCCAAACTGTAGGATGATCTGATTGTGATTCTGGTATACTAATGTATCGTGTTTCTGATACAGTAAAACTAGGAGATACGAATATGTGATCTATACGATTGGATGGATCAAAACTGCTCCCTACTATGCTTCGCGTTAAAGCATTTTCCCAAACGTCCTGCAATACCGCAATTGACATATTATAATAAATCGTGTTATTTCGATGATTAAAATCTCCCATAGAAATAACATTAGTTTTACTATTTATACGATTCATTAATGTATCCATGTGGGCCTGTCTAGCATCAGCACTCCCGGCGGGATGATTTAAATATACATTAAATATTGTAGCACCCACTCTAATCTGAACTTCCGTGGTTCCTACTTCATCTTTATCGCTATAGGTAAAGAAAGTTGTTGCTCTAATAATTGGATAACGAGAAAGAATCGCGGCTCCATATGTCCCTGTAACAGTTCTAGGACCATAAAAGGAATAGTAATTTAGGTGATTAGCAAAATAACGTACAACATCAGAACTACCATGTGTCATTCTAGCTGTATCAGATTCTAGTAAACCTAGAATATCAGGATTAATTTCTTTTATAAGAGCTAATTGATTATCATAATTTTTCTCGCCATAAATGTTTACTCCTTGTTGAATATTATATGACATTATTCTTAGAGAACTTATTCCACTCGTATCTTGCGTTTTGGAACGTAATTCCCAAACTAATATTGATATACTAGTTCCAACTAATAAAACTGCTATAAATGAAACTAATATTCTTTTATCTCGGGAATTAGTAAAAAGGGATTTGAATTCCAATAATCTTTTCTTAAAGATCGCTTTTCCCATTATTGTTATAGAGATTCCTACTAGTAAGAATGGAAGCCAAAATAGATTGCGAAATAATTGACTCACTGGTTCTACGTAACCCCAAATATTGGTAAATACTAACATAAACATGACTAAGATAAAAAAGAGACTACCGACCACAAAACCTGCTGCTATCTTTGAAGGTCTTGGTTGCTGCTCAATAAGTTCTCGACTTAAAAGTGTAAAATCGATAAACACAATAGGTAATAAAGCTATCATTATAACTAAAGGAATATAATACTGTATACCTAATGGACGATTTATAATTACGGGATCTGAAGTAGGATTAGCTGGAAAAGGAAAAGTATGAACTGCAATTGTAAGAACTAGAGATGCTACAAAGAGACCATTCCATATCCAAAGGACTTTTGAATTTAACTTGCTAAGAATTTCTGGTTTAATTGTTAAAATGAGTATGGTTGCAGATATCATCACAGCGATAGCAATCGTTATTGTTATATAATCTCCTTCTGTCCATCTTGAGATAACAGTTGGGCTAATAAAAGTAAAATAGTTGAGAGTTAAGACACCTATAATCCCTAAAGATAATAATTTAACTCCCTTAAATCTACTGTTTTTTCTTGATTCATCTTTCTCATTAGAGAGTAGTTTTCCCTCACTAGAAATATTCATTGATGATTCTGTTTTTTTTTCCAAAATTTGAGATATTATTGATAAAATAACGAATATCGCTATAACCCACCCAATAAATTGAAAATAGCTATAGATTGAAATATCAACTGTTGAATTGAGTGCTCTAAATGTAATTGAAAGCAAAATAGCCGAAGCAAGTCCAGCACTAATTTTTAAACTTACTTTTTCCTTATTTTCTAAATTTTGATCTTTTATAGACTGAGAGAAATATATAGGAAGGAAAAGCATAATACATCCTACACCTAACCCTGAAGTTATAATCCTGTTTGCTGAGTCTAAAAATGGGGAAATTAAACGCAAAATTGTAGCAATTAAAGCTACAGCCTCAAGAAAATAATCTGGAACCTTTTCTCTAAAGATTAGTAAGATAAGAGGTGTAAACAAAAAGAATAAGCTCCCCGCTTTTTCATCTAAGGTTTCATTTAGGAGATCTAACATATATACCGATTCAATTAAATCACCAAGTAACTGAAAGAAGAATAGAAACATGCCTGTTAGTAGTACAAGATCAGAATTGAATTTTTTAATAAAATTTTTTATTGATTCCATGATTAGTGAATTCATTTTTAGAATTTATAAATATTCTCAATAATCTCTAAGCATTCTTATGAATTTTTTAATTCGAGGAGATTCAAATTTTCATTCTATTACAGTACCCCTAATAGAAATCAATACTAAAACCTAAATTCTCATATTTTAATTTTCCATATTAATTCAAATCTCAAATAAATTTATTCTAATTGATCTTGTTAAATGGATATTCTTGAAGTATTATTTCTATTCTACTGATGATTTATTAACTTGAAGTTTAATATACTTCATAAATATTTTATATGAACATATATATTTCACTTTATATATAATAGAGAGTAGTAAACTATTCTGCTAAAAATTATCAAGGATGTAATGTTTTAGATTTTACCATAATTACAAAGTAGATATAAAATGTCAAATACTCAATTTTTAATGAACAAGAAAAAAAATATTGCTCTAATTGCCCATGACGAAAGAAAGCAAGATCTCTTAGAATGGGTAAAATTTAACAAGGGAACTTTAAGTAAACATAATTTATTTGGAACGGGAAATACAGGATTATTAATCAGAAAGGAAACTGGGTTGAATGTTACTACTTTTTTGAGCGGACCACTTGGAGGTGATCAACAAATTGGAGCAAAAATCACAGAGGGAGAAATAGATTTTCTTATCTTTTTTTGGGATCCATTAGAATCTCATCCTCATGATCCAGATGTAAAAGCACTTCTACGAATAGCAGTTGTATGGAATATACCTGTTGCCTGTAATAGAGCTACAGCAGATTTTTTAGTCTCATCTCACCTGATTTCAGAAGATTATACTCGTCAAGTAATTGATTATTCCAAAAGATTTGGAAGTTCATAATCTGCATATTATTCTCTTAGTCATTTTCAAATTATATATTTGATAATCAAAGTTTATCAATATTAAGATTATATCTCAACAAAATTCCTTCTGCTAATAGTTAGCAGAAAAATGAGTTAAGATTAGTTTAGCCATTATAAAATCCTAATAAATAATTGCTAATCATTTTTAACTAAAAAGAAATTACTTTTAGCAGCTCAGTGTGAAATTATAAATAGGTGAATTAATAGCCAAATGAATAGACAATTAATTAAAGCAAATATAATTAAATAAAAATTAAAAAAATCTAAATTTAGTATTGGGTGATTAGAGTTGAGTCAATTTTTTATTTTTTTTATTTTAGGAGGTGTAATTTTTGTTATTTGTTTTATTCTCATTGCTTGGTTTATCTTAAAAATAAAAAAAACAATAAAAAAGAAGTATCTTCCACAGATAGCTACTAGCTTTAAATGTCTGGATGGACATATTGTAAAATCCAGAGGGGAGTTAATTATAGATAATCAGTTATATCGCCTTGGCATCAAACATGAGTATGAAGATACTATAATAATACGAGGGAACCACCTCAAATATGATTGGTATTTACCAGAATATAAGATATATATAGAATATTGGGGATATTTTGGAAAAGATTATATGAAAAGAAAAGAAGAAAAACTTAAATTATACAGCAAAGGGAATCTTAATTTAATTTCAATCGAAGATATTATGCTAAAAGATATTTATTCTAATCTAGAAAAAGAATTAACAAAAATTATAACAATCGATAAATCAAATCAGAACAAAAAATATTGCCCAAATTGTGGAACTGAATTAGACAAGAGATTTTTACTATAATAAAAATAATTAAAAAATTGAATTATCATAACTTTTTTATCAAATTAAACAAAAATTAGAAAAAAATTGAAATATAGCTTTTTAACTTTATTTTTTAGTAGGTGCCTTCTTTTTAGCTGGAGCTTTCTTTTTGGCTGGGGCTTTCTTTTTAGCTGGAGCTTTTTTTTTAGCAGGAGCTTTCTTTTTTGCCATTTTTTAATTCGTCTCCTTAATCTTTAGTAAATTTATTGAATTAAATAATTTTTGTTTACTATTGATTGATTTATATATAAATATTTCTAATTTGTTTTATTCCGAGGTTATTAACTTAATCATATTCTATATTAAATCACATTCTCATATTGATTATGTTATAACTTTTTTATTAATATAGGCAATGAATTAATTTAGGAAAAATAAAATAAACTAAAATTGATTTATCATATACATTCTAGAATTTAATTTAAGAAAAAATTTAGTATAAACAGATATGGAATAAAGAATTTAGATTATTACCTAATACGCATATCCTTAATTTGTATAATTTTAAAATCCTTATCAAAAATAAATTTGTCATGATAATGCTCAGTATAAAACTCGTCCATTTCTGGAGTATGCAGGAATTCAGTTTCAGTATGAATATTATATTTACAAATTACTTCAAAAACATTTTGGTCTTGGAAGATTAATTCTTTTGGCTTACCTAATTCAAACTTAATTATTGATCTATAAGAAAGATGATCACTTCCCTTTCTACTATGCTCTCCTAAATTACGCAACTTATGAATCTCTTTTTTTATAACATATTCTAATTTTTCGGAACTTGACAAAATAATTAAAGATAGAAAAAATAAAGTTAGTAATTTAGGTATAATATCCATCTAATTCTTGTTTACATAATCCAGAAATGCTTTTACTACCATATGAAATTTGGGATCAGGGACAACATTTATATGGTCTTTTCCTTGAATTTGAAAGTGACAAGCATCTGGAACTATTTGAGCTACTAATGTTTTATCCCCAGGAATGAAATCATCAGATCCTACAACAGTCATAACTGGTACATTGACTTTTTTAAGAGATTCTTTCCTCTGGGCATTATTTTGGGTTGAATTTCCCTGAAGTTGAAGATCAGCCTTCAAAACGGCAGCCAAAGCCTCTAAATTTTGTAAGTTGAAATCTTTGTAAAACGAAATAGTACGTATAAATCTTAAAGCATCTGGATTTTTTATACTATCCACATCTTTTGCTGTTAAAGCCTCAATCCAATCATTTCTTCTTTTTTCAGCAGCAGCTATTTCTTTCTCTCCAGGAAACTGAAGTGCAAATCCCCCAAGAATAGCACTAATAAAAAGTTCTTGATTGCTTAATAAAAGATCCATAGTTAATCTTGAGCCCATAGAATACCCAAAGAAGTTAGCTTTCTTGATAGATAAATGATCAAGTAACTTTATAATGTCATCAGTCATATGTGCTCCATATTGATTTGGATCCAAGGGTTTATCACTTTTACCATGTCCACGGCAGTCTAAAAGTATTACTTTATATTTATCCTTTAGAACCTTCACCCAATTATTTTGTTTCCAATTACCTTCTAAATTTGCAGCAAACCCATGAATCATTACCACTGGTGGTCCTTCCCCTTCAACTTCATAATAAATTTTAATTCCATCATTATCAAAAAATGGCACTATTATCAGTCCTCATAGATTTTTTAGATCAATCATTTATGTTTTTTTATTCTTATTCATATTTAAAAAAATATAAATGATGTAGGTTTGTATCTAGTTAGTTTTTGTTTACATAGTCCAGAAAAGCTTTTACAACCATGTGAAATTTTGGATCAGAGACAACAGAAATGTGATCTTTTCCTTGAATTTGAAAATAGCAAGCATCTGGTACTAATTGAGCTATTAAAGTTCTATCTCCCATTATTAAGTCTTCAGATCCTAAAACTCCCATAACTGGTACTTTGATTTTTTTAACAGCCTCTCTCTTTTCATCATTTGGTAGGGATGAGACTCCTGGACCTAGATTACCACCCTTTAAAGCGGCAATTAAAGCATCAAAATCTTGTAAATGGGAATCTTTATAAGCCCCAATTACTTGTCGGAATCTCAAAATAGCGGGATTTTTTATATCCTCAATATTTTCTGTTTTTAAGCCCTCTATCCAACTATCGATCAGTTGTTTAGTAGCTGCTCTTTCTTTATCTCCTGGAAACAAAAGTGCAAATCCTCCAAGAATAGCACTTATAAAGAATTCTTGATTTCGAAGTAAAAGCTCCATAGTTAGCATCGATCCCATAGAATAACCGAAAAAATTAGCTTTCTTAATAGACAAATGATCAAGCAATTTAATGATATCATCAATCATATGGTCTCCATATTGCTCAGGATCTTTAGGTTTATCACTTCTCCCATGCCCACGACAATCTATAAGTATTAATTTATAATCATCCTTTAAAGTATTTACCCAATTAGTATCTTTCCAATTACCATCAATGCTTGTCGCAATCCCATGAATCAGGATCACTGGCGGGCCTTCTCCTTCAACTTCATAATAAATTTTAACACCCTCATTATTAAAAAATGGCATTAATATTTTACCTCTTAGATTTTTTAGATTAAACTTTTATGATATTTTATTATTTTTGTTTTATTTTTTGTCATATTTAATGTTATACTATTTACATCAGTCAATTTTAGATTCAGGCTTTAATTCAATCATTTTATTCCTTAGATATAATAAACTACTTCCAATTGATAAAAGTATACTTCCAGTTATCACCCAATACCAGTTATCAAGAATATTAGATAAACCCCCCCTCACTAAGATAATAAAGAATGTAGAAATACCCAATGTCAAAAAAACTATTCCTATGAATAGAATGATATTTTCAATTGGTTTTCTCAATTTTTGAATCTATTCTGACATGATTTTACCTCTAAATGATATTTAAATTTATTTGAATTTACTGAAAGGTGTAATTAAAGAGAATTTAAAAAATTTTTGATAAAATTGATGTACAATCGGAAAAAATTGCTGGAAATGATATTTTAGAAGGAATCTCTATTGTTTAGATATTTTAATTTTCTTATTGGAATTGAATAACTATTTCAGTTCTTTTTCTAAAAGCTTAATTTTTCGATCA
>JBHLQA010000120.1:0-8408 GCA_048885285.1 Candidatus Odinarchaeota archaeon | reverse complement strand
TTTAATAACTTCTTTATATCTTTTCTTTTATATTACAAAGTTATTAATAAAAATAAAAAAATTAGATGTTAGAATTTCTTTTTAGATAATTTCTAATATCTGTTAAATTGCGAAAGTTAATTCCTAAATGATACTTAAAATTCTTTATTATTGTAGTATAACACTTGCTATATTTTTTTTTTAATTGCATTATTGTTAATTTTAGAACATCTTTTTTAAGTTGATTAATATCCATTGGTTTTTCTAAAAAAATTCCATTCTTACTTTTTTTTTTCTTATATTCTTTCCATCTTGATTTCATTGCCTTACTTGATATTTTACTCATTTTGTTTTTAAATTCATCATCTTTCCATCTTAATTCCATTGCCTTACTTGATATTTTACTCATTTTGTTTTTATACTCATCATCTTTCCATTTTGATTTCATTGCAGTACTTGATTTTTTACATATTTTGTTTTTAAATTCATCTTCTTTCCACTTTAGTTCCATTGCTTTACTTATTTTGTTTTTAAATTCATCGTCTTCCCATTTTGATTCCATTGCCTTACTAAAAATTTTACTCATTTTATCTTTATAGTCATCATCTTTCCATTTTAGTTCCATTGCTTTACTTATATTATTACTCATTTTATCTTTATAGTCATCGTCTTTCCATTTTGATTCCATTATCCTGCTTACCTTTTGTAATATTTCGTCTGAATTTCTACCACCTTTTCCTCCATTATGCACATTATACACTTTCTTTCTTCCTAATGTTTTTCTAAAATAAGCTATCCAGTATATTTCTTTTTCATTAAGTTCTTCTATAGTATACGCATTATCAATTTCATATATTTTCCATATTCGAAATCCATATTTTATTAAAGCATTTATAAAATGTTCTGCGTGTATTTTCTTTCCATTACTCCTTAGTTTTTTGATTTTTTTTGCTCTTGATTTATGTACTCTCCATCTATCTTTTATTGAACCTTCAGTTTTACCGATATATACTTTACCTTCTATTTCATTTATTATTATATAAATATATAACTTTATTTTGTCTTCTGATAAAACATCAAAACTGTTAATTTCTTTAATATTATTCATCTTTTTCACTCTATTATTGATAATTTTTTCCTTCTAATTGGATTAATAAATTTTTGAACTCGTTTTATCTGACTTTTATATCTTACCATTACTATCAGCTCTTTAAGTCATTATTATTCATCTGTTAACATTTTTCAACATTCATCTTTTTTTACTTTGAATAAGAATTTTTATCCCTATGGTTTGTGATTAGATTTTGTTTACGTTTTTTGTATTAAGTTGTCCCCTAAGAAAAATTATAGGGGATCTCAGACAAACAGAAATTTCTGTATCTTCCATTGGTTGGTTCATGCCGATATTTTTTCTTTTTCTTATATATCCCCTCTAAATTTTCAATATTTCAATACCTTCCTTTCTCCTTCGTATTTATTTTCTACGAATTTTCGGAGTTTATAACCATCTACAATCTTAAATTGTTTTCTTTGTACTTTAGTTATCCAAATAACCTTATTGTGAGTACTTCTGTTCTCAATCTTATGAATATATCTAGGAGTTTTACATTTTGCATAAGATTATTATAAGGCATCTGTTTTATATTTAATATATTATTTTAATCTTTTATTATATTAAAAATATTATTCACTTTGATTATTTAAAGCCCTTAATTTTTCCTTCTGGCTTATTTCTGTAATACAATTCTATCATTCGTAGTGCAATTCCTTATTTTGTAATACAATTAGATTTTTTTGTATTACAATTGAAAATAATCAAAAATCAGAAAAATAATCTGATTAAAACCTATTAAGTTTCATTATGAGATTCCATAATTTTGTTACTAATTACTAAACCGTTCTGTCAAGTAGGTAAAAGTGATATCTTTCATCACCTTGACTTGCATCTCGAACAATGTGTTCCTTGAACTCATGGAGTTCTCACCATATTGTTTTCTTTAATTGTCTTTCAGCGGGAACGGGATTCGCTACATTCTGATGGATTTGAAGATCTAACTCAACTGGAATATTCCAGACATAAATTCCTTAATTATTCACTAACATTATGAAGTATGTATGATTCTCTACTTTTCTCTCCTTTACTTCTGAAATAGAAGTAGTTTTCCCCAATTGAGTGAAATACTCATTTTTGTTCTATTTTGATAATCATTGGATGAATGAATACATCTTTTTACTCTTTTCTTATTAGCCTCATTTATCATTTTAATAAAGATTTGATACTTTAATTGATAAATTGCTTATTAAAATGAAAGAGAATGTTAAATTAATAATTTATTTCCGCATAGAGAAGGAATGATATTCTCCATTTATAAGAGGGAATATATCAAAATGATTTCTATTTTGATAGAAATCCCGATTGATATGAAATGAAAGAAGGAAAGCAAGGATTGGTCTTATCAAAGCCGATTATTTAAAATTTTTTGAGTTTTTGTTTTTTAGACAGTATTCCTTCTTTATATTTTCTAAATTAGATAAAATACTAATGATAATTTTATTACTTTCTGAATTGGGTTTCCATTCTCTTATATTTAATATACAAAATTCTTTTTGAAATTCGTCAAAATTACCCTTCTCCAAGTCATTTATAGCAATTTTCAATTTTTCAAGCCAATTAGGAGTCTTTAACTTCTCAGAATCTATAATTGAAGTTAACCTTTCCATATATCTTTTTAAGTCCTTTAATAATTTTTCTCGCTTGACTTTCTGAGACTTCTGGGGATGTTTAGCTTTTTCTTTAATAAATTCCTTTAAATCTATATCACGAGGATTGAATAATAAATTTGCTATCAAATTTGCAGGGTTTTGGAGATCTTCAAGACTTAATCCAATTTCATTTATTCTGATAATTATATTTAATATTTTCATAAAAATTAGATTAAGCACTTCACTTCTTGTAAATTCAATCTGGTCAAAATTCCATTCCGATTTAGTAAAATTCCATCTTGTATTTTTATTTAGGAATTTCCTATAGCTTTCTTCCCAACCTTCAACACCATGGACTATTTGACTTCTTAGTTCATATAAATTATCAAAAAACCTAATATTTTTTTCTAAATCATTAATATTGTTCGATATTAGCAAACTTGCATGTAATTTAAATCGATATGATAATTCTCTGTCTCCTGAAATAAGTAAACTTTCCATAATAAGACATGAATCTAAAATTGCATCTTCTATTTTTTCCCTTTGAATTAAAGTAAGTAAATGGTTTATAATAAATAGACTTGAAGAGAAATTAATAGGACTACTTTTCTTCGAGTACATTGTATAAATTAGTATGAGAAGTCGAAAACTTCTTGAAGGAATCTTAAGATGAATCTCTCGATACGCCATTTCATGACTTCTTCCTCGATCTATTTTAAAAAATCCAATTCCATCTGAAATATTACCTTTTGTAAAAACAATTCTTTCTTCTTTATCTATAGGAGTTAAAAATGTAATATTACGATACGATTCAGGTATCAAATCTTTTATCTGAAGTAAATATTTTTGATCAGCTGACACTCTTTGACTAGGATTAAAATATGAAACATTTTTTAACCAATCAGGCGTTGGAAAGTCATAATGATATCTTTTTTTGGGTATCCACCAAGGAAATTTATAAAATTGTTTACTAAAGCCAATTTTAAAATTCCTTAAAATAAATGAAGCAAAAATGTTTCTTATTTCTAACCATGTCAAGCTATCATTAATAGATTCAGGTTCAGTTCTTAAAGAATTAAGATCGAAAAGAAAAGTATTGTTTTCGATAAATGTGAAATCTATCATACCTTTGCAATAAATAGAAATTGCTCGATTAACTCCCTTTTCAATGTCATCCTTATTGTAATGTACAGATCTACCAAGATTCAAGTCAGAATTTTTTGTAATGATAACAATATCATCAAAAAGAATTAAACCTGCTTTTTCTGTAAATAGAATTGTAAGTTCTTCATATGATTCTTCAACATCAGCGATGATTCCATTTAAAGGTAAAATAACAGTATAAGGGAGTTTCTTCGTCTTATAACTATTTATAAATTCATTTAACTTTTTCAAAATGAATTTTTCTATTTCAGCAGGAGTAGTTATATACTTTTGTAGAACTTCTTCAACTAAATACTCATATAATCCTCTGATAAAAATTGTAAATCTTCTTGAATCCAAATCAGCTTGAATAGTTAAATTCTTTATAGGTATTATTTCTTTAAGTAGTTTACATCCATTTGAATCTTTAGGTACAAAACCATATTTTTCTAAAGCAGTATTTTCAATTACTAAAGAACGATTTTTAATTACGTTCTTCAGATCATCAGTCATATTGCTAGTAATTTCTTCAAGGTTTTTTCTCACTTCAGTTATAAAAAGCTTAACTTTTTTATCGGAAATATTTATATATTTTAGTTTCTCTATAGAATTCTTCCTTTTTTCAAGATCTTCATCCAGTTTAACTTTTTTTTGAAACTTATCTTTTGCTTCTCTAAATGCTTTATTAAAGAAATCATCTATAGAGATATCTTCAAGACTTCCCTCAAAAATATAATAATACCATGATTCTCTCCCTATTGTCCCACCTCCCAAATATTTCCCCTTTCCCTTAGGTTTAATTTTCCTTTTCAATTGGTTTTCAAGAATATTCAATAATTGTTGTTTAATTGATTGTAATTCTTCATTTTCATCAATTTTATATTCGACATCTTCAATAATTTTCCCAGTTTCTTTATCTAGAGTTGAAATTGAACCAAGATATTTACCCGATTCTTTAAAAGGCGAGTTATGATTCATTATTAACATTGTTAAATTGTATAGCTGAAATTGAAAATTTAAAATGAACAAAAGAGTTGAACCTTCAAATCTATAATTTGTTACCAAATATCGATATTCTTCTTCTTGTAAGTTATCAATTTCTGCTTGATATTTATTCTTTAATTTATTTAACCAATTTGAATATTTTTCTGACATCTAAATTACAAAAATATTTGATTGCAATGAAAAACTTTTCGCTTACTTATCTAATTAGTAATATAATCTAATATTTTTTTCTATACATCCCGTATTTTTTTAAAGAATTGTCTTTTTCCAAAATTGATATAAAAAGAGGAAATATTCACGAAATCTTACATAAAATTACCAGATTTTATCATTTTTACTATTAAGTATTAAATTCTAAATTTGTTAAAAAAAAGAAAAAACTTTTTCTTAATTCTCAATTCAATATTCAAAGCAGTGTTTGAATGACGATGAATATTTGAAACAATAAGGCTTCTAATAAATCTTGAAACGTTTTCGTATCTAAATATTCTAATTTTAAGTCATGTGCTCCATGATTTCTCAAAAAGTAAATCAACATCGTATTTATTATTTTTTTGTTTTCTTTATCAGTATAAGAGGAATTAAAGGGATATATTTTCTTATTTCGCTTTAGCATGAACTTTATAGAACGAGTTGATAACTTAGGATAACTAAAATAAAGAGATGATTTATAAAATCTTACTTTTTTTTTTATAAATTTCCTATCTTGATTACTTTGTTCAGAAAATAATCCATTTGATAATTGTTCAATCAGCTTGTATGATTTGTAACTAAAAAAAGTCTCTTTAGTGTTAGTTGCATTGATCCTTTTTCCCAATATTTGATCTATCAGAATGCAGAAAGAGAGAATGTAATTTAAATTTCTCATTTTAGCAAATTCATTATCGTATAATTCAAAAGTTTCGATATTGTATACTTTATAAAATCTTGTCATGAATAAATAGGTAAAATATAAGATTTCATCTTCAAATTCAGTATAGTTAGAAAAGAATCTATTCTTCATTATTTGATAGGAAAAATTTTCATTGAATCTATTATTGTATTTGTCAATAAATTCTTCAAGTTTTTTTACAAAATCCCTTATTGTCCAATATAAATATTGTCTTTTTTCCATATTCATTGAGACAAATAAGAAAGCTGGAGATGTATGGTAATCATAATTAGGATTTTCTTTTAAACAATGATCTTTATCTTCTTCCAATGATTTATGAGCATAATAAAAAGCAAAATCAAAATTGCCGATATCAAGAAAATTAGTAGTATTTCTAAAAAAAGGGATGCTTTTTTTAATCTTAAAATTGTTTTGTTCTTCCCATTCATGAACTTCATCTAATATATGATTCCATAAATCAATTTCTTGAAAAGAATCATAAATATTTCTAAATGTCCCCCATATAGGGTGAAATTGATTAAAGAAATAATCTGCTAAATTATTTGCTGAGGTATAATCATTTTGATTTTCTCTAATATCTTTAATTGCTTTAAAAAAAGTATCACATATTAATTCAAGCTCTCCGTTTACAAGGTGTGTCGTAATTACTTTGGAATCATCTGCGGTGTTAAAATAGTTTCTTTCAATCCAAGCTTTTAATGGTTGACTGTTTATAGAGACAGACCCCCCACCTCTAGAAGGAAAATAATCTTCTTGAGACGTGATAGATATATTATATTCATTAATTGTATTATTATATTCCATAACTAATATTCCTCAAAATCTTTAATTTGAATTTCCTTTCTTTTATAAAAATATTCATTGCTACTACATAAATATATCCTCTTCAAAAAATTGGAGTTAAAATAGATATATCTAAAATAACAGACCTAATTCCAACAATTCTCTTCGCTTTCTGCACCCTCATTAACCTATTGTTCTACCTATTGATGTTGGAATAGAGGAGTGGTTCTTGCTTTTTTCATTCCCTTTTTAAAATGATTGAAAATAAGATTACTTTAGTTCTTGAATTTTATAATACAATATTTCTATAATTAAATTGTAGTACATCAAAAATCCTACTCTTTTCAATTGTATTACACGTAATTATCTTTATTTTTACCTGTAGTACAAATGAAAGTTCTTTCTATGTAACAAGTATATTTAACGACAGTTAATTCCTATTATTTAATAAATAGAAAGTTATAGATATAATATTAATTAAATAGTCTTGCAATATTAGTATATATAATCTCTAAAGAGTCTGATAAAAATGGATAATTCATTTGGTACTATGTATAAAATAACCTCATTTGGAGAAAGTCATGGAGATTTGATTGGAATTATATTGGATGGTGTTCCTGCAGGATTAGATTTTGATATAAAATTCATTCAAGAAGAACTTAATAGAAGAAAGCCAGGTCAATCATCAATAACAACACCTCGCATTGAGGATGATCATGTTAAAGTATTATCAGGTGTCTTTAATAGTATAACCACAGGAGCACCGGTTTGTTTAATAATTGAAAATAAGGATATTGATTCCTCAAAATATGAACAATATAAGGATTTCTTACGTCCATCCCATGTGGATTACTCTGTATTAAAGAAATATGGTGGATTTTCTGATTATAGAGGATCGGGAAGATTTTCTGGGAGAATTACTGCAGGATTTGTTATGGCTGGTGCTATCGCAAAACAAATATTAAAAAAATATAACATTATGATATTTGCTTATACAAAAAGCATTGGAAATGTTATTGATGAAGAGAATGTTTCTGTAAATGAATTGGAAAAATTGATTGATCTAAGAGAACAGTCTCCTGTTAGAGCAATAAATTCGAATAAATCAGAGAAAATGGAAAAATTAATTCATGAAATTAAAAACCAAAAAGATTCTATTGGAGGCACAATAAAATGTATTGTTTTTTCTTTCCCAGAGGGTAAAGGAGGACCAATTTTTAATAGTATCGAGTCAAACATAAGTAGAGCTATGTTTTCAATTCCTGGAATAAAGGGTATTGAATTTGGCGCTGGTTTTAAAGCATCCAAAATGAAAGGTTCTGAACATAATGATCCTTGGATTGTAAAAGATTCAAAAATTCAGACAACTAAAAATGATGCTGGGGGAATAATAGGAGGAATATCGACAGGGATGCCGATTGAATTTACGCTTGCTATCAAACCTACTTCCTCAATAGGGGTTCCCCAAAAAACAGTAAATATTAAGAGAATGGAAAATGTAGTATTTGAATATTCTGGTCGTCATGATCCATGTTTAGTACCAAGGATTGTACCAGTTGTAGAAGCTATGACAGCAAATGTTTTATTGGATTGTTTATTAATTGAGAATTATATCCCCAGGGTATTTAAAAAGTAAAAATGACTATGTGCTTTATTAATTAATATCTTTTATGAGTAATTTCAAATTAAAAAAAATAAAATATTAATTATAAAATAAACATTAATTTATCATGTCCTCAATAGATCAAGAGAAATTTATAGAAGATGTTATACGAATAATAGATAGGTGGTCTTTTGAACAATGTGCTTACTGCGAAGATGGAACCTTAGTTTCAATTGAGGGGATGCTTGATTTTAAATGCTCTAAATGTGGAAAACCTATGAATCCAGTAGAATATTTAGG
>JBHLQA010000119.1:0-8515 GCA_048885285.1 Candidatus Odinarchaeota archaeon | reverse complement strand
GAGAGCTTAAAGAGAACTTTTATGATTGGGTAGAACAAACCTTCGAACTACTTGGTTGCGAGCTTTTAGAGAGAAAATATCAGAAAGAAAATTCTATGTGCTGTAGTTCAGGTATTTTTCCAACACAGAGAAATCGTGCTATGGGCTACGTAAAGCAAAATCTTCAAGATGCTAAAGATGCAGGTGCTGAAACATATATTACATTCTGTCCGATCTGTACTGCAGTGATGCGAAATACAGCAAGAACAATGGAGATGGAACCTTATCATGTGATAATGCTAGTACAAAAAGCTTTAGGAGAAGATTTGCCTATAGGTGGCGCTGGAATAGGTGTACCTGTTCATTAAAAATTTTTATTATTTTTTTTTTTAAAATTTAAGTAGGTGTTTAATTTTGAGAATTTTGATTAGTATCCGTTCCTTTGAAGAGTTGAAAACTGCAATTGATGGAGGAGCTGATATAATCGATTTGAAAAATCCCGATGAAGGATCACTAGGGGCACCATTTCCATGGTTAATTAAAAAAATTAGAAATTATAGCAATGATTTTACTTTAAGTGTTGCTATTGGGGATATGCCCAATTTACCTGGAACGGCCTCTCTCGCTTCTTCTGGGGCAGCTTTATGTGGTGCAGATATAATTAAAGTAGGGCTTTATGGACCTCGTAATTTTAAAGAAGGTGTAAAATTATTAAAAAGTGTACGGAAAACAATAAAAGACATAAATCAGAATATTTTTGTTGTAGGTGCCGGTTATGCAGATTTTACTTCTTTTAATGGTATAGATTCCTTAGATATTCCAACGATATGTAATCAAGCTGGAGCAGATATTGCTATGTTAGATACATATTCGAAAAATGGTCAAAAATTATTTGACTTTATAGATTCTGATAAATTACGAATTTTTATTGATAAAACTCATCAGAGTGGCTTATTAGCAGCTCTAGCTGGATCACTCGGATTAAATGATATAATAAAAGTCAATGAATTAGGAGCAGATATTATTGGCTTTAGAGGTGCTGCTTGTAGTGAGTCTGATAGGAAGAATGGAATAGTTGAAATTAATAGAGTAAGAAAAATTGTAAAGATATCACAGAATCTAAATTCTTATAAGAGAGTTATAAGTTCTACTACAATAAAATAAAATTATTTTAAAAAAATAAGTTATTATATAAAAAGTTAATAAATTTAGAAAGTATCGGTTGTAAAAGTATGAGTACTATAAAAATTAAACATTCTCCTGAAAAATGTTATGCTTGTAAAACATGCGAATTAATATGTTCTTATCATCATACAAAAATGTTTCAACCATCAGTTTCAAGTATTTCTGTTGAGAGAGACCATATTAATGGGAATTGGCATTGGATATTAAAGGATAATTGTGATAAATGTCAGGGTGAAGAACAACCTTTATGTGCAAAATTTTGTTTTTATGATGCTATTACTATTGAGGAGGGTGAAGATTAAGGTGAGTAGATATAATATAAAGGGTAGTATTACTGGAAAAATACTTAGAGTAAATTTAAGTGATGAAAAAGTAAGAGTAGAAGATAATATATATGCAGAGAGATGGATTGGAGGGAGAGCATTAAGTAGTTGGATTCTTCTAAATGAATTGGATCCCAATTTAAAGTGGTCTGATCCAGATAACTATCTTATTTTTGGTGCTGGTGCTCTTGTGGGAACGATTCTCCCAGCAGCATGCCGAATGAATATTGAAACTCTAAATGTTTTTAATAATGGTAAAGGATCATCGAATCTTGGTGGTCATTTTAGTCCTGAAATGAAATTTTCCGGTTTTGATCAGATAATTATCAGTGGGAAATCAGATAACCCCATTTATCTCTTTGTAAAGGATGGAAACGCTGAAATCCGTGATGCTACTCATTTATGGGGAAAAAATACATATGAGACAGAACAAATCCTTAAAACTGAATTAAACGATAATAAAATCGAGATTGCTTCAATAGGACCAGCAGGAGAAAATTTAGTTCGTGGATCTGCAATTATAGCAGATTGTGGTCGGACAGCTGGAGGATCTGGTGTAGGATGTGTTATGGGTGATAAAAAAATAAAAGCTATTGTAATTCGTGGTAGTAAGGAGATTAAAGTTGCTTACCCTGAGAAATTTATTGAAAGAGTATATGAAGCATATCAAAAAATTATGAAACGTCCTACAGCTAAGCTATTTAGAAAGAAAACACTCGGAGGATTAGTATATAATGATTCTGAGCAATTTGATGCCCTGTGGGAGATGATGCACACCGTTAGAAATGCTCAAGATGTGCATTGGTCTCGTGATAAAAGATCCAAAATAATGGGAAAGAATGGTGTAGGAAGATTTTTTAAAAAACTTCAAGCGTGTTATGTTTGTCCAGTAGGATGTCAACCATATTCAGAAATTAATGAAGGAAAATATAAAGGAACTAAAGGACTTGGATATTGGATAAATTCTGTTATGTGGTCAGGTAAAATGGATGTTACTGATCCAGATACCTCATTAAAATATCATATTCGTGCCAACCAGTTAGGTTTAGATGGAGATAATTCTTCTGTTGCGATGGCTTGGGCGTTTGAGGCATATGAGAAAGGATTACTAACTAAAGAGGATACTGATGGTTTAGAATTAGTATGGGGAAATACTGATGCGATGTTAGAATTACAAGAAAAGATCGCGTATCGTGATGGATTTGGAGAATATCTCGCAGACGGTGTTGTTGAAGCAGCAAAAAGACTTGGAAAAGATTCTGAAAGGTTTGCTACTCACCAAAAATATCAAGATACTCTTGATCCTTATAGAATTGCTAAAGGTTGGTCTCTAGCATGTGCAACATCACCAGTGGCGGGGCGTCATATGAGAGGTAGTATTAATTTACCTATTGCTTTTGGTCCTAAAGGAGTTAAATTCAATCCATATTCATATGAAGATCAACCCCCCATAGTATTCTGGGAATTACGTTCAAAAGAAATAGAGGATATAATTGGTATTTGCGTCTATGTTGGAACTTGGTCTGGCGTTTATGCCCTTGAACCATCTGATTATGTAGATTTAACCAATTTAGCACTTGGAACTAATTTGAATGAAGAGGAATTCATGTTACTTGGACAGAAATCATATAATATAGAAAAAGCTTTTAATACACTACATGTAGGGTTCACACGGAAGGATGATTTACCACATCGAAGATTTTTTGAAGATCCAATCTTATCTGGACCCCATAAAGGTGAGAAATTAAATATTAATAAATATAATTCGATGTTAGATAAGTTTTATGAGCTTCATGGTTGGGACTTAAAAACTGGATGGCAAACTCGTGAAACGTTAGAAAAGTTAGGATTAAAAGATATAGCAGAAAAATTAGCTAAAGCGGGACGATTAATTGAATAATAAATAACCTTTTTTTTTTTTAAACTATTAGTTTTTAGTTAGATATCTCTATAACTTCTATTTTTAAAACTTATTTAAAAATAATTCCCTTTCCATATTTGCTTTTTACTAACATATCTCATCTAATTAGATTTGTTTATTTATTTGAAAGATGAAGATTTAAACCGTCACCTTCTTAAACTTTCCCAGAAACAATAATTCAATAGTATTCCTGAAGATAATCCCAACATTAAAGATGACCTGGAGCTTATTATGGGAGATATGCTCAAAGCTCAAAAAAAAATAATTTTATCGCTTTAATGTGAAAATAAAAAAAAAAGAAAAAAATTAGTTGAAAAGATTGGACACCTCAATATAGTATCCAAATGTTAGGTTATTGCACTTATGGATGATATACCTAGTTCTTTCAATGTTTCTTCTGTTGGTCTTCCTGTTTCCCAATCCCAGCCACGAACGCTATAATATTTCTTCAAATTTTCTTCTAAATCGAGTTTAACGTTTTTTGTTCTTCCTGATGTTAATACTTTCATATTATGCTTAGTCAATCTATCATCTTTTCTTGTAATTCCTAAATTACAACTGATTAATCGTTTTAAATTGTTTATTCGTTCACCAACTTTCATCAGAGATTTTCTATCATAATTAAAACCTGTCGCAGCATTGATATAACCGATAATATGTTCAAGTTTGGGGGTCGCAAAATTACAATTCACAGCAGAATCATCAATAGCTCTAAGATCTTGAAGTTTAGCAACGCCTATTTCTCCCTTTGTTATATCATATCTATTTTTACTCCTTTTAATATGAAGAATTGGAATATTAACAGTTCCCGATTCTGCAGAATACCAATCTGCTTTATTATGATTTGCTCCAACACATCCCGTCATATAGCTTAATGCCTGTCCGGCAAATGCTCGTGGTTCATGCATCGGTATTTCTAATCCTTTTACATGTGCGGCCAATTCAGGATCTACTTCCAATTTCTCTGCCATTATTCTCGTACCCTCAGCAAGAATATCCCCAATACCTTCCCTATTGACAATCTTTTCAATAAGTTTGCATACAACCTCTCCATTTCCCCATTTAATATCTTCTATTGGAATATCAGTTAAGAATTGCTTTATTTTCTCAATCCCTATATTGTTTTCAACCAAGTAAATTAGAAAAGCGATTGAAACTCCACTAGAAATAGTATCAATACCATATTTGTTACATAAGTGATTGGCAATAAGTACTGGTTTTGAATTAAAAACACCACATAAAGTACCTAGGGCAGCAACAGATTCATATTCCGGTCCATCAGTCTCAATTTCTTTTCCATCAATTTCAATAACAGTTGATTTACCGCACCTTAGTGTACAACCTGAGCATCCATAACTAAACACAGGATATTGTTCTGTTATAGTTTTCCCTGTTAAATTTTCGGCAAAAAATTCTGTTTCTGTAAAGTAATATCCTGGGGTATCACCATTAACCATTCCTAAATCGAGATACATATTAGTACCATATAATGTAAAAAGTAGAGTTCCTATTTCTCCCATTGGATTTGCTTCCCTCGCAACTTGAGCCTCTTTTCTTAGCTTTTTCCCTAATTCATTATCTGCTAGTGTAATCCTTTCTTTTCCCTCTACCACTAATGCCTTCAAATTTTTTGATCCCATAAGCGCTCCCATACCACATCTCCCTACTATTCTCCCCTCATCATTCATTATAGCGCCATATTTAATAAGATTTTCCCCGCCTTGACCAATACAAGCCATTCGAGTTTTTGAGTCGTTCAATTCATCTCTAATTAATTTTTGAGTCTCGTAACAATCTTTACCTTGTAATTTTGAAGCATCCTTAAATTCTACGTTTCCATCATGAATATACACGTACGTTAGTTTATTTGCTTTTCCCAAGAAAACTACAGCATCAAATCCACTATTTCTTAAAGAAATACAAAAATACCCTCCAGACGTTCCCTCACCCCAAATCCCGGTTAAAGGGGATATACCACTCACAGTATAGCGACCTGAATTTGGTCTAATAGTTCCTGTTATAGGACCAGTAGCAAAAATTAAAGGATTAACTTCTGAGAAATGATCTTCTCTCAATTTCCTGTAGTCATCCTCAGAGAGGAGGTCATACATGATTTTAGCACTTAATCCAGTCCCTCCTAAATAGTCTTGTGCAATGTTAGGGTTTAAATCCTTTATTTTAAAACTTTCTTCGCTTAAATCCACAAAAAGGATTTTTCCATTATAACCACATAATTTATCACTCATTTTTTTTAAACCACTCCAAATAATTTAAAAATCAATGGTTCTACCATCCCAAGCATATTCAAATATTCTTCTTATTATATCATTATCAATATAACGACCAACCATGTAAGCTACAGGATCTGTTATAGCATACTGCACTAGGAGATCTAAATTTTTAGAGAAAATCTCTTCAGTAATAACAGGATTCTTCATTTCCTTAATACACACAGGACCATTCATTGAATGTATGAAATCTTTAACGCTTTGAAGAAATTCTGTAAATAACTCACCGTCATTTTTATCTTTAGAATTAATTCCAAAAAGTGGACATAGATCTTTCCACCTTTCTGAAATTTTCCGTTGGAAGGCAAGTGTATACGGTAGAAACATCCCAACACAAAGTCCGTGATGAACATTGAGTACCTTACCCATACTGTGGCCTAAAGCATGATCAATACCAACACGAGAATGAATAAATCCAAGTCCCCCCATAGATGCTGCTATTTGCATATGTGATCTTGCTTCAATATCTTTAGCGCCATATTTGTATGCTCGAGGTAAATATTTTAGTATTTCTCTGATAGCATATGTATTCATAGCATCGGCAAAAGGAGTTCCTATAGTTGATACATAAGATCCCACTGCATGAGCTAATGCATCTAGTCCTGTGGCCATGGTTAGAAAAGGCGGCATATCTTTTACAAAATCAGTAATTAAGAATGAATAATCAGGAATCAACTCTGCATGTGAAACAGTAAACTTTTTCGGTGGATCAAATCGCGTATCAGTTAACATCGAGGCAAGAGTTGCTTCAGATCCCGTTCCTGACGTTGTTGGAACAGCTATATAATATTTAAGTTTTTTCCGTATACCAAGAGGTGCTAAAGGTGAAATACTAAATAGATCCATTTCAGGTTTCTCGTATCTTACCATCAAACCTTTCGTAGTATCAAGAACACTCCCTCCACCAATAGCTAAAAATACCCTAGGTTTAAACTCCTCACATATTTTCGCTGCTTCATCAAGAGTATGAGTTGGTCCTTCTGGTTTCACTCCCGCCCATATTTTCGCTTCTATATTTATTCTACTTAACATATTACTAATGTGGTTACCGTATTTTTCAGTAAAATCATCTGTGATTATTAAAACTCTTCTCTCTCCTTCTTCTAGACTTGTATCTAATTGTGTGATTAGCCGGGGTAATGCAGTCATTCCAAATATAATATTAGGTGAACGAAAAGATGTTATTATCCCTGAGAGTGCTCTGGCTTTTAACATAGCCATAAGTTCCATCAGTTGTTCTGAGGATGGTTGAGGTGCTTGTTTAGGCTCTTGTTTAGTTGAATTTTCCAAAAAACCACCTATTTATTTTTTAATATAATTTTTGTTAAAACATAATAAATAAATTATTATTTCTTAATAAATCTTAATTCACTTGAGATTGATTATTGGGCTTATTATGAATCTGGAGAATATATTTAGTAGTACTATAAACCATTAAGATATGAAAAATTTTGATAAACTTAATTCTGCTATATTAAATAGAATGGACTTCTTAAAGAGATGCAATTCAAAAATGCATAATAAAATACTTCTATCTATAATATAAACTTAAAAAAAATAAGAAAGAATAATTAGAAATTACTCCTTTTTAAAAATATTTCCGCATTCCCCACACTTAATGCTCCTTGCATAGACCGGAGTCCCCTGCTTCAGTAGCATGCTGAAATAGCATAACATATACTGTAGTAAAGCACATTACTCTTATCCGGTTCTTCATGAAGCATACGTGGATTCTCATTGCCACATTGGGGACATTTTACTCTTTTAAATTCACTCATAATATCTTAACTCTATAATAAAATGTTTTGAATATTTAGTAAAGTAACTGAATTTAAATTTAGGTTTTTAAATAAGTATTAATAACAATCTCTCGAACTATATTCTCAATTGTTTTATCAGTAGTATCGATCACAATTTCCGCAGCTTTTTCATAAAGGGGTTTTCGAAACTTTAGAATTTTCATAATTTCTTTCTTAGGGTCCTCTTTATCAATGAGAGGTCTTGTTTCTTTCCCGTCTTTTATTGCTCTGTTGAATATTTCATCTGAAGTCGCAGTTAATAATACAATATAACAGTTTTTACTTAAATGTTGAATATTTATATGATTTAAAATTACTCCTCCACCACATGAAATTACTACTTTGTTTAATTCTGAGACTTGTTTACACACTGAAATTTCATACGCTCTAAATTCTTCTTCTCCTTCCTCATCAAAGATTCTTGGTATTGACTTACCTGCTTGTTGAACTATAAGTTGATCTGTTTCAATAAATTTGTAATCGTTATCAAGGTATTCTACTAATGCTTTTCCTATTGTAGTTTTTCCAGTAGCCATAAAACCAATGAGAGCAATGGAATCTTTCAGCATCTCTAATAATTTTTTTATTCTATTTATTCTAATTTATCTTATAGAAATTATTCTAATGAAAAACCATTCTTTCCTAATATACCACTTTTTATTTCAAGATGCTACAGGCATCGGAAAATGTAGAGATTTTAGGACTTAAAGCTGTTTTTTCATTTTTCAATTATAGTTCTTATTTCTAAATAAAACATCTTAAAATTACTATTGATCTTAAACATATTAAATAGTCTTAAATTAAATAATCTCACTTTTTCACAAAAAACTATTAAAATTATTAATATAAGATTTTTTATCAACTAGATTGATCTAGTTAGATATAAAAAATATAATAAACTCCTTTTTCTCATCTCTTTGCTCAATATTTCGAATCTTGAATACTTTTTTTGGAAAAATTATCTTTTTCCGAAATAGAGCAAACAATATTTGTTTAAAAAACTAGGGACCTCTAAAATAT
>JBHLQA010000118.1:0-8582 GCA_048885285.1 Candidatus Odinarchaeota archaeon | reverse complement strand
CTTCAAGATCCAGAGAAATATGAAGAAAGTATAGACTATTTCAAAAAAATTATTGAGATTCTTGAAAAACTGGAGGAGAACCCTCATATTTTAATTTTTATTCACAAATATGATCCTGATTTAAAGGATAACCCAGAAATATTGCTTAATATTGAATTTTTAAAACAATTAATCAAAAAAGCTTTCAAAAATAGGAGAAAATTCGATTATGAAATTTATTTGAGTTCAATTTATTCAATATTAGCAAAAGAACCAAAATTTTCAAGATATCTTAAAGAAACTATGGAAAAAACAGCTACGTTAACAGATTACAAATTAGAAGGTATGTCTTCAGTTTTAGAGTCTACGTTAAATGGAATCATTCGATTATCAGAAGTTGTAATGGGACAATTCAATGAACTTGATAGGCGGTTAAAAAATCTTGAAGATAGAAAAGTAGACTCCACTGAAATACAAACCTCAATACCTTCTCCAGAATATTCATCACCTCCTAATTTAACTTCACCTCCAAGCAGTAAGATAACATCGGTGTCACGAAAAGATATTAATAATGCGAAAGGAGCTGTACTTAGAGAATTGAAAGAATTATTAGAAAAAAGATCAAAATGAAAAAGCATCTCAAACGTAACTTGAAAATAAATTGAATTTCTTATTAAAATAAATTAAAAAATTTTTGAAGTTTAATTTTTCTATTAATCTAATTTCTAAATTAAATTATTAGAATGAATAATAAATAGAGAATATCTTTAATTCAATTTCTCTATTTTTTCATAATATGTTAAATTATTATATATATTCTAAAAATGACCAAATCAAAATAATTAAAAAAATTGGAATAGAAAATATTATTTTTATCTATTATTTTATACAAATATAAATATTTTAATTTAAAATATTGAAGACGATGAAAATATAGCATGACTGAAGCAAGAAAGATTAAGGTTTTAGTTTGCAAGCCCGGGCTTGACGGACATGATAGAGGCGCAAAAGTACTCGCAAGAGCATTAAGAGATGCGGGAATGGAAGTAATTTATACAGGTATACATCAAACACCAGATGATGTTGTGAATACAGTCATTCAAGAAGATCCTGATGCTGTAATGTTAAGCATGCTATCTGGCTCTCATAATGCAATATGCCCTGTTATTATGGAAAAATTAAAAGAACAGGGAATAGATGATGTTCTAGTGGCTGTAGGGGGAATTATCCCTGATGAGGATAAATCTTTTTTAGAAAGTTATGGTTTAAAAGGATTCTATGGACCTGGAACAGACTTAAAAACAATAGTAGAATTTGTTAAAAACAACTTGAAAAGATAATAACCATATGGTATATTCAAATCTTATTTCTCAATTATTAGAAGGAAAACCTAGAGCAGCTGCACGTTTAATTACTTTTGTAGAAAATGATTTTGTAGCATCTGAAGAAATAATTAATTCTATATATAAATATACGGGTAATGCATATATCTTAGGGATTACAGGCGCACCAGGAACGGGTAAATCCACATTTATATCAAATTTAACAAAAATCTATGTTGGTCAAGGAAAAAAAGTAGGAATCATCTGCGTTGATCCTACTTCACCTCTAACTGGTGGAGCTCTATTGGGTGATAGAATTCGAATGAAACAAAATTTTTCACTTAATAATGTTTTCATTAGAAGTATGGCAAATAGAGGTCAGTTAGGAGGACTTGCAAGAGCCACTGAAGATGTAATTAAAATCTTAGATGCCTATGGTTGCGATATTATTATCGTTGAGACGGTAGGAGTTGGTCAATCAGAAGTAGATATTTTCAAATCAGCTCAAACTGTAATTGTATTGCTAGTTCCAGGTTTAGGGGATGATATACAAGCAGTAAAAGCAGGAATTATGGAAGTTGTTGATCTATTTGTTGTTAATAAAATGGATTTTCCTGGTGCTGATAAAAAAGTTGCTGAGATTAAACAAATGTTAGAATTTAGAAAAAACTATAAATATGATTCAAATGAACTACATAAAAAATACGCTAAAATAGAACTATGGACGCCAGAAATTACCAAAGTAAACTCTAAAACAGGGGAAAATTTTGATAACCTGCTTGAATTAATAAAAAAGCATGAACTCTTTTTAAAAGAATCAGGAGTTATCTCAAATTATTTGAAAAACAGAATTACAAACGAGACTCTTCAAATTCTGAAATATAAATTAACTAAGAAAGTTGAAGAATTACTCAGTTTTAATGAAGAAATTGGAAAATTTATTGATCAAGCAATTCAAAAATCATTGGATCCTTATTCTATGGCAAATCTAATAGTTAAAATGTTAGGACTTGAAAAGCAATAAGAATAAATGTTTCGTAATTCATAATAGTATTTTTTTTAGTTTCTTTTCCACCAAATCATTTAAAATTTTTGCTAATTAATAATATTCAGATTTATTTATATAGCAAAAATAAATAATAAAGAAATTAGGAATAATAAAAAGCATTCATTTTTTCTTAGAGTCAACCCATTCAGAATATATTTCAACAATAGTTAGAGATTTTGTTTGATGACATTTTTCACATTGTTCATCTGTTAAGTTTTTAAATACAAAATCTCCAGCTTTAAATATCCTAGAAAAATCTTCTTTACAATATTTACATTTAATTACACTATGTTTTTTCTCTACAAATCTTTTTTTTCGGTCCCAATCATCAGTAATACTAGGGATTTCGGGAAGTTGTGGTTCTTCAGCCATTCTTCAAATCCAACTCTAAATTTTAATATATTTTTTTAAAGCTTTTTATTTTTCAAACTTATGAAATATAAAAAAAACAAACCTATTAATCTTTTAGGTTAATTCTAATAAAAATCAAAGTTTCTCGAAGGATAATTTAGAAAAAAATATTAAAATCTGCTGAAATGGTTTTATACAATTTTTAGATTAAATAAAATCAGTAATAAGGTATTTTGATTATTTGTCTATTTTATCTTTCTTATGTTTTTTATCATTGTTCTTTTTTTCTTTATTTTCTTCCTGTTTATTTAAAATCTCTTCTGATTCCATCCCTTCGCTTATTTCTTCTACAACTTCTTTTTCTTTTACTCTCTTTTCTTCTGGTTCAGGTTTAGGAAGTTTAGGTTTTCGAGTGATTATAACTTTTGCATAACGAATAACCTCTTTATTATATTTGAAACCGTCTTGGACCACTTCTAATATACTATTTTCTGGTAGATCCTCTTTTTCAACTGTAGTTAATGCTTCATGAAAGTTATAATCAAATTTATCATTCACACTTACTTGTATAGGCTCAACTCCGTATGATTTAAAAATGTTCATAAACTGATTAAAGAAACTAGTCAAAACATCTTTTTCTTTGTCGTTAGAGCTATCTATAGCCTTTTTAAATGAATCATATAAAGGTAAGAAATTCTTTAATACAGAAGCAGTATATTCAATTCTTAGGTTTTGACGGTTCTTGTCCCATCTTTTTTGAGCATTTTCGAATTCTGCTTGTAGATGCATAAGTTTATTTTTAGATTCACCGTTTTCTTTATTTAATTTCTCGGTTTTTTTTTTTAATTCTTCTAACTGTTTTTCAAGCTTTTCTTTTTCTTTAACTAAATCTTCTTTGGAAAAAAAATCTAATTCATAATGTTCTTTCTCTTCCAATTTTTTTACATCTTCAGTTTCTATCACTTCTTTCATATCTACTTGTTCTTCTGTTGATTTATTTCCAGAAGTTACATTTTGGTCAACGCCTTCTTTTAAATCATTGTTATTACTATCTTCCATCTCAGATACCTTTTAATTTATTATTAAATGTGATGATTTGAAACTATATGTTTAAAAATCGATAAACTTTTTTTAATTTTATGACTTAGAGATCTTTATAAATAAAATTTATTATTGTATTTAAATTACCTAATAATAGAATTTTACAATTTAAAATAATTAAATTATTATATTCTAGAAAATCAATCAAAATTAATAGTATAAATACAAACAAATCTAAGAAAATAAGATGAGATTACCATGAGTGAAGAAAAAACTGAAAAGCCAAAACGGAAAGAAAAAATTATCGGAATTGATTTAGGAACTTCTAATAGTGCCTGTGCAGTTTTGACGGGTACAGGAAAACCAGAGATCGTTCCTGCTGCTGAAGGTAGAACTCTTGGAGGAAAAGCTTTCCCATCATATGTAGCATTTGACGAGAATGGACGAAAAATAGTTGGAGAGCCAGCACGAAGACAAGCAGTTTCTAATCCAGATGGTACTGTTACTGCTATTAAACGTAAAATGGGAACATCATATAAAGCTAAACTTAAGGTTGGTGATAAAACTCAAGAATTCAGTCCAGAAGAAATTTCTGCTATGATCTTAAAAAAAATTAAAACTGATGCATCAGCATATTTAGGAGAAGAAGTCAAAAAAGCAGTAATAACTGTTCCCGCTTATTTTAATGATGCTCAACGAACTGCTACTAAAAATGCTGGTGAAATTGCTGGGTTAGAAGTTGTAAGAATGATTAATGAGCCAACAGCTGCTTGCTTGGCTTACGGTTTAGATAAAGATACTAAAGATAAATTATTGAAGATTTGTGTATTGGACTTAGGGGGCGGGACTTTCGATATAACAATCATGGAATACGGAGAGGGTGTCGTTGAGGTCCTTTCCACTGCTGGAGATACCCAACTCGGTGGAACTGATATGGATAATCAAATAATTGACTGGATAACCGAAGAATTTAAAAAGAAAGAAGGAATTGATTTAAAAGGTGATTCAAAAGCATGGATAAGAATCAAAGATGCCGCTGAAAAAGCTAAAATTGAATTATCTACAACTTTATCCACTACAATAAATTTACCATATATTTCTCAAAAAGAGGGAAATCCCGTTCATTTAACAATGGAGCTTACAAGAGCAAAATTAGAACAATTGATAGAACCAACTCTTAGGAGGCTTGATCCAATTATGCAAAGAGCAGTTTCAGATGCAAAATTATCAGCTGCTAATATTGATAAAGTTATTTTAGTAGGAGGTCCAACAAGGATGCCTTCTGTCCAGGAAAGATTTAAGAAATATTTTGGTGGTAAAGAACCAGAACATTCAGTTGATCCTATGGAATGCGTAGCGAT
Source organism: Candidatus Odinarchaeota archaeon (assembly GCA_048885285.1). Taxonomy (GTDB): domain Archaea; phylum Asgardarchaeota; class Lokiarchaeia; order Sigyniarchaeales; family SOKP01; genus Loki-b32. The sequence goes on along the minus strand of JBHLQA010000118.1, from coordinate 3,480 downwards.
CGGTGCTGCAATACAGGGGGGTGTTATTGCTGGAGATGTCGAAGATTTATTATTACTTGATGTAACCCCATTGTCTTTAGGAGTTGAGACATTAGGTGGTGTTTTCACTAAATTAATTGAACGAAATAGTACAATTCCTACAGAAAAAAGTCAAGTCTTCAGTACAGCAGCAGATAACCAACCTGCAGTAACAATAAATGTTCTTCAAGGAGAAAGAGCAATGGCTAAAGATAACATTTCTTTAGGTATGTTTCATTTAACAGGAATTCCACCTGCTCCTCGAGGTATTCCTCAGATTGAAGTAAAATTTTCAATTGATGCGGATGGAATTGTCCATGTTACTGCTAAAGATTTAGGAACAGGTAAAGAAACAGGCATTACGGTTACTGGTTCTCAAGGGCTAACTCCAGAAGAGATTAGACAAAAAGTCCAGACTGCGGAACAATTTGAGGAAGAAGATAAGAAAGTAAGAGACCTTGTTGAAGTTAAAAACAATGCGGATTCAATGATTTACCAAACTCGCAAATTAATGGACGACAATAAAGATAAACTCCAAGAAAATGAAAAGAATGAAATAGAAGCAGCTATAAAATCCTTAGAAGAGGATATAAAAACTAATGATGTTCAGCGAATAAAATTGGGAGTTGAAAACTTACAAAAATCAATGTATAGTTTCTCTCAAAGGATTTATCAAACACAAGCTCAGGATCAGGTGTATCAGCAAGCTGCCGAACAAGCTCAACGTGCTGCGAGTGGTATGGATGGTGTTCCTCCCGGTGGAATGGGGGGTGTTCCCCCTGGTGGGATGGGTGGTGCTGCTGATACAGCGGGTGCTGGAGGAGCTTCCTATAAATCTGAAAAAAAAGAAGATAAGGATAAAAAGAAAGTGGTGGATGTTGATTGGGATGAGGATTAAATCCCGACAAATATTTTTATAATTATTATAAATTATTTTCTATTTTCTATATTTTTTTATTAAATCATAAGTTAATATAGATTTGTGAAATATTGTAATAACAATTAGTTTTCTAAAAAAATAAATTTCATAAACAATTTGTATTACTTGAATTTTAAACATATTACATTATACTAAGGTACTAAGATAATATGAGCTCTCAAAAAAGAGATTATTATGAAGTTCTTGGAGTGAGTAAGGACGCGAGTTTGAATGATATAAAAATCGCATACAGACGTTTGGCTAGAAAACTCCATCCCGATCTAAATAAGACTGACCCACAAGCAAAAGAGAAATTTATTGAACTTCAAGAAGCTTATGAAGTCTTAAGTGATGATCAGAAACGACAGAATTATGATCGATTTGGATTTAGTGGTGTTCATGTTGATATGAGCGATTTCTTTAGTGGCGGAATACCTGGAATTGATGAGTTGCTTAGAAATATTTTTGGAGGATTTTCTTCTTTTGGTGGTTTTGATGATTTTGGGTTTGGAGGATTTGGTTCAAGAGCAAGAAGAAGATCGGCACCTCGCAGAGAAGTCGGTCAAGATTTAGAGGAACATATTGAAATAACATTTGAAGAAGCGATGTTTGGAGCGAAAAAGGATATTCCTATAGAAAGATATACTCCTTGTGATGATTGTGAAGGAACAGGGGCAGAAGATCCTTCAAGCGTAAAAGATTGCCCAGAATGTCAAGGAACAGGACGTATAAGGAAGATGACACAATCTGGTTTTGGTACAATTATCCGGGAATCAGAATGTTATACGTGTAGTGGCACAGGAAAGATAATTGGGAAAAAATGTAAAACTTGTGGAGGAAAAAAAGTAGTCCCTGAAAAAAAGACAATTCATATAACGATTCCTGAAGGGGTTGAGAATGGGGTTCATTTAAAAGTCCAAGGTGCTGGGCATGTACCCTCGACTAACGCAATTCCAGGAGATCTTTATTTAGGGATTAGAATAATTGGTGATGAAAAATTCATAAGACGTGGAAATGACTTATATACTCCTATAGATGTCGATATTGTAACTGCTATACTTGGTGGAAAAATAACAGTTCCTACCTTGGATCATAAACAAAAGAAATTAACAGAAAAAGAATTGGCAATTCCACCTGGAACACAACCAGGAACAGAGTTCCGTATAAAAAACCGAGGTGTCTCATATATGCGAGGAAGAGGAAAGGGAGATCAATATGTAATAGTTAATATTGAAGTTCCTAAAAATATATCCGATAAACAAAAAGAATTATTATTAAAATTTAGAGAATTAGCTGAATAGAAATATAATTAATAAAAAATAAGATTTTTTAGTTGAATTGACCTTATAAGTGAGAATTCAACCAATTTATTACATCCTGAAAGACTTCTTCTCGATTTATCTCATTAAAAACTTCGTGTCTAGCATCTTTATAGAATTTGTATGTAACATCCTTGATCCCATAATTTTTATAGCGTTTAATATTGGATTGAATCCATTTTGTTTTATTTCCTATAGGGTCCATAGTTCCCGCTATAAAAAAGATTGGTAAATCCTTTGGTATTTTTTGTTCATTTTTCGAATTGTAAATCTTTTCAAACCCATTGAGTAATTCTAACCAAATATTTGCAGGAGTTACAAATCCACACCATGGATCTTCGATATATTTTTGAACTTCTTCTTTATCTCTACTAAGCCATTCATACCCCGTTGCTCCTTCCTCTTTAGCCCAATCTTGATTATTGGATTTAAAATTTATATCATGCATTTTTTGACTTGGTTCAGTAGGCTTAAGTTTTTTCATTTCCCCTTTTACCAGCATTTTTCCGCCTTTAATTAAGGCAATATTTACTTTTCCGCGAGTTCCACTTAGAATACAACCTTTGATTTCATTTCCCCATTCTTCAATATAATCTTGTAATAACCAAGATCCCCAGGAATGTCCTATTATGAATAATGGGAGATTAGGATTTTCTTTCTTAGCAATATTTGACAATTCATGAAGCTCATTTACTACACCTCTCCATCCACTAGGTCCTAAAACACCAGCATTTCCTTCCAGTGTGGCTTCAGTGAGATCACCAGCGGTTAGTCCATGACCCGGATGATCATCAGCATAACAAACATATCCTTCTTTACATAAAACATCTGCTAAACGAGTGTATCTTTTTGCATGTTCTGCTAATCCATGAACTATTTGTAGAATTGCTTTAGGTTCTGTTTCTGGTTCCCATTTATACACGAAAATTTCAATACCATCTTGATCTGTAAATGCAAATGTAGTACTTTTCATAATTTCTTCACATATAAAATTTTTAAAAACTAGTAAATAATTATGTGTTAATTTCATTTAAACTTTAGTTATAAATAAGCCTTACATTTATAAAATCTATGACTAAAAAAATTCTTATTACTGGACCACCTAGATGTGGTAAATCAACTCTCATCTCTAAATTGATTAATTATTATACTAATGAAAAGAATTTTATGATTTTTGGGTTTTTAACTCCGGAAGTTAGAGAACGAGGTAATCGTATTGGTTTT
>JBHLQA010000117.1:1393-8597 GCA_048885285.1 Candidatus Odinarchaeota archaeon | reverse complement strand
AGATAATACTTTTATCTTTACTAGTAAAAAAAGGTATTATGAAATATATATTAATATTTGTAAAAAAAAACTTTATCTAATTGAAGCAGTATTAATTAATTAGTAATTAATAAAAATATAAAAAATAATTAATCAATAAAGCTATTTTCTATATTTAGAACAATATAAGTTTGAATTAGTTTAAATACAATGTCTGAGAATCGAATTCCTGAAAACCTAATTATATGTATAGATACTTCTAGATCAATGTTTAGAAAAGATTTTTCTCCAAATAGATTAGCTTGTTGTATTTCTGCGAGTAAGATATTAATAAAGGAAAGATTCAATCTGGATAATTTAAGTGCATTTGCATTAATAAAATATGCGAATATCGCTACAAAAATCGTGGACTTTTGCACTTCAAGCTATGAACATAATCTCATTGAAGCTTTGGATTCTCTAAAATGTGGTGGTTATTCCGCTATAGGGGATGCATTAGCTTTGTCAATAAAAACTTTAATTGGAGAGTTACGTAAAATTGGAGCTAAGACACCTCGAATAATTTTAATTTCTGATGGAAATTCTATGAAAACTGCTGTAGATCCAATCAAAATGGCCCGTTTAGCTCAAGGACTAAATATTCGAATAGACACTTTTAGTTTAGGAAATACAAAAAAACAAAATATACTTAAGAAGATAAGTGATATTACAGGTGGGCGATATTTTTACAATAATGATCTTGAATCATTGATTAATTCCGCTAAGGAAGTTGCTGATGATAACTATAAAACATATGGATCAGGAAAAGAACCTCTTATAGAAAATCCTGCTTTTCTTAGAAAGATTGCAGCTGATCTACTAAGAGTTCAAGATTTAACAAAAGATCAAGAACAACGAGCAAAACAAATTAGAGGAGAAGTTGATTTTAAAAAATGCTCTATTTGCTTCTCTGATAAAAATCCATATACAAAAGGTTCTTTCTATGTAACAGGAAGATATTGCCCAAATTGTACCACACCTTTTCATATACATTGTCTAGCCGCATGGGCAGATTCTCAAAAAAATCATCAAGTAAAGAAGTCTGGTACTGCTAGGTGTCCACATTGTTTTTATCTCTTGAAAATACCAATAGAAGTTACTCAAATTCAAAAATTACAAATTCTCACCAGAGGGTTGAAAAACGAGACAGCACAGAAACCTGAAATTATACCAGCTAAATTTGTACAAGATATTGCTTTATTGGGGGAAGAAGCTCTTTTTAGTGCATGCCCCGTATGTCATTTAATTTTTGAAAAAGGTCAATCTGCAGTTCAATGTGGAAATCTTCAGTGTAATACTCTTTATCATGAAGATTGTTTTAAAAAACTAAAAGAAGGACATTGTCGCAACTGTGATTTTAGATTGCATCTTTTTTAAAAAAAGTAAGTAGATTTGTAGTCTCTGCGACTCAGAGAACTCAAAAAAGTTAAAGGCCTATTTTTATTAATGATCATAAATAAAATATCTTTCACCAAGAACATAATGTTTCATAGCATGTCTAAATATTTGTAAAAAATCCTTCCGAGATTCTATTATCTTCGTACCCTATCTCCATTGCTTATAATCATACTCCCTAATTGTGGATTTAAGTACTTCCTGTTTAACTACATCAGGAAGGAAAGAACCAGTCTCTAATATTAAGAGAGCTAAGATTTGGTAACCTACTGTTATGGTTACATACTCAGCGTCTTTAATAGTAATATCCTTCTTAAGCTTTTCAAGATCATATAATATTTCCTCAAGATGACTTTCAAGGATTTTTATCGTCAGAATGTTAGGATTGGCTCTATTCTTACCCATATCTAGACCACACACTTCATAAATAATCCATTTTTCCCAATATTCTCCTTCATCATCTATATCCCTAGTGTCCAAGAAAATCTTCCTCATGAATATAACATAAATACTATAGGAGATAATACATTAAATATGATTTATTAAGAAATATATAGGCTGTTAAGTGAGATTGTGGATTTGTCCATATTACGAGAATATTGATACAATATTTATTAATGTAATTGGCATAGATAGTAAAAGTTAAATCATCTAAATTAAAGGAATTTAATGATAAATTTTCTACTATTTTTTTCTTAATTTCATCATCATGTCAATTTCTGAGATTAAATAACATAGTACGTCGTAAGTTGGACCAGAAAAGAAAATTTCAGCTGCTTTTTCCTTTATCCTGCTTTCATTTTCATAATTTGGATCTCTTTGAAGTAATAACTGTCTCTCCGCTAACATCCAACACAACTTATCATAAGTATAGCCTTTTTGTGCGAGATAATATGCTGCTACATTAACCTGTGAGACTTCATCTTCACTCATTTTAATATAATATTAAAAATTTTTTTTATTATTTTTTTTTAATTTTTAATTAAATAATAGTCTTCATCCTTTTAATTCCAAGTTTATAGCATAATAGAAAATTATCTTTACCTTGAAAAAGTAAACAGATTAAATAACATATAATTCATATTTTAAGTATTATATTAGATAAATGATTTAAAATGGATAATTCTGAATTTTATTCTTATGGAGATATAAAATTAGAAAGAGGAAAATTTAATTTATCACCTTTATTAATTGGAACAATCTTTTATAAGAATGAAACTATTGTTGATCGAAAAAATCCAGAAATTTTTAATCAACAAAAAGCCATTAAACGTATTAAAACACAACAAGCTTTATCTGAAAGATATAAGATCCCCAATTTAGTAGAAATATCAGCTAATACTCCTAAATCAATGGTAAAATATTTAGAGTTTTATTTAGATAATTTTGAACCTCCCTTCATTTTAGGGGGAGATTTTGAATCAAGAGTCGTCGGAATTGAATATCTTGTAGAGCATGGTATAAGCCCAGATCAATATATATATAATACAATCTCAAATTTAAAAAATAAGAAAGAAGTAGAATTACTACGTAAAAATCAAATCAAATCAGTAGTAATCTTAATTCTCGGTTCAGGAAATATGACTTCGACCCAAAGATATGCTTATATTACTGAAAAAAATCAACCCGATAATATAAGTATAATTGATGGATTGAAAAAGATTGGTGTCGAAAAGCTTTGGGTTGATGGTGGTGTTGTAAATTTAGAGAGCTTAGCCCATATACTTGAAACACAACAATTAATCAGCACTTCATTAAAACTTCCTGTGGGCACAGCACCTAATCTTTTTCTCTTTCCATATTCTTCTCCACATTTAAATATTAAATATCACACAAGATATAGGAGAGCTAGTATTATGTCTATCGTGACATTGTATAGTAATTTCATTTTCTATGGTGCAATTGAAGACGCCAAGGAATCTTTTGCGTCGGTGTTCCAATCTATAGAATTTAAAAACATTATAAAAAGAGGAAAACTAAAAATCTTTAATCAATTCTAAAAATAAATAACTTGTTTTTTATTCTTTTACAAAGATATATAGAAGTAAATTATATATAAAAAGCTATTAATACTAAGGTTTTAATATTTTAATTAAGCTTATCTATTTGGATTGAAACTTTAATTTAAACTGTTAATTACTAAAATATAAGATTATTAGGAGCAAAATATCATGGATAATCGATATAGTGACGAGAAAGAATTGGAAGCTATAAAATTAATTGATCTAGCAGAAAGTCTTGCCGATCGTGGAAAAGGAAAGGAATCAATCAATTTATATGAGAAAGCAGCCTCAATCTATCTTGATCTTGGAAGTTATATTAAATTGGATGAGCTTTATATTAGAATTGCTCGAATTATCTCAAAATTTAAGAATAACATCCAAGCAGTTTATAGATTGAAGTCGATAATTAGAAAAACTGAAGAATTAAAACTCTATGAAGTTTCTGCAAAGCTTTTGATTCAATTAGGAAATATATCTTTTAATATGCATGATTGGGAGACTGCTGGAGAAGCTTGGGAAACAGCTTCAGATTATTTATTTCAAACTGACCCCGAAGAATATAATAATCTATCTTCAATACTCCTCTTAAAAGCAGGACAATCTTTTGAACGTTCAAGAATTAAAAAAGATGTAGGTAAACGTTTAATTTTAAAAGCAGTAATGAAAATTAATAAATTCGATGAGCTGTATGAACAAGAAGAAAAGAGAGCATTGAATCTATTATTAACGAAAGAATTTGAAGCGTCCGCTAAAAAGTTTAATGATATTGCTGAATATTTTAGAAAATCCCTAAATGATTTAGATACGATAATAGATGAAGAAGAATCAAAAAATACTTATCTTAATGCTAAAGCACGATTTATTCATTTTATTGCAGAATATCAAACAGTTTCAGCCTTATGCTTAAGGGTATCTGAGAATCGTGCTCATAATGAAAGAATTAAACAGTTTGGAAATGAATCTTTTGAATTATTCAAGGAATCAATTAATATGCTTAAATCTTATTTACTTCTAATAAAATCAGATTTCGATCATGAAATAATATTAAGAATTACCTTTGATACAATGTTAATAGCGATAATTCAAGGAATGTTAGGTAATCATTATCTCAATCCAAATGATTATCTTTTTGAAGGTATTGAGAAAAATAAACAATTAGCAAAACAATTGAAAAATTCACCATATTATACAATAACTGAAAGAATTGAAAAATTAGGGATAAGGGAAGCTCTCGATGATCTTAAAAAAACTCAGTTGGGTCATTTCGAGCTGATAAAAAATACTCTAATCGAATATTTTGAATCCCTCAAATGATTACTTGTACAAAAAGAAAAAATTTATGTTCTAAGACAATATAATTTTAATTTGGCTTTACAAGATACATCATTCATCTTATCATCACATACTCCTTTAGAATAGACCTGCTTAACAATTTCGCATAATCTTATGCCTATTTTCATGTCATTGGTATTTATAACAGCTAATTATAAAAACTCAATTTTTTATATACTTGAAAAAACTGTTCTAAGTAATAAGAAATTATATCAAAAAAAAACCTCCTATTTTTCCTATTTTAGAGTTTTATCCCCTCTTTGTGTTTTTTACAGCTATGTAGATATAACAAAAAGTTTAAATAGATGACTTTATTATAATACTATAAAGTGTTTATTTATCTAGAGAACTCTCTATAGAATTCTCTGTACCACTACTCCTTTATCAATATTATCAAGTTTTAATTTTAGATAGTGGTATTTAGGTACTTAAATAATAAAATCAAAAAGAAAAATAGGGAATTAGGAAATTGAAGATTTTATACATTAATCCTGCTCGATTAAGTTCTGGACTGGATGCAATAATAAAAGGACCTCCATTGAGTTTAATTTCAATTGCTGCTATGGTTCCTGAACATGATGCGAAATTATTTGATTTCAAAGTACATCAATACAACGAGAAGAGATTCAAATCATTATTGAATGAATATGATATAGTAGCTCTAACAAGCATGACACCACAAATTTCTCATGCATTTGAGGTAGCTGAAATGGCAAAAGAACAAGGATGTACTACAATAATTGGGGGATATCAACCTACTTTAGCTCCAGAATCAGTAGCAAATCATCCAGCAATAGATTATGCCGTACGTGGTGAAGGAGAACATACTTTCCGTGAACTTATTGAATATATCGATGGAAATAAAGACAATGCAGCATTAAGAAATATTGATGGAATTTCGTATAGAAACAAAGAAGGTAAAGTTATTCATAATAAGGACCGTAAATTAGAACTTAATTTAGATAATTTTCCAATGCCTCGAAGAGACTTGTTAGATGACAAAAAATATGTTTATTTGGGTGCTAGGGTTGCCCAACTTGAAACATCTCGAGGATGTCCTCATAATTGTAAATTCTGCTGTATCATAAAAATGTGGAGAAATCCAGATCGTCCTATTACCTATCGCACTAAATCAACTAAAAGGATTATGCAAGAAATTTATGATATTGATTGGAAAAATGATTTTATTTTTTTCTGTGAGGATAACTTTACTATTAAAATAAAACGAACAAAAGAAATTCTCGAGACAATGATACGTTCGGGTGTTCCTAATAAAATGTATTTTTCTTGTCAATCTAGAGTAGACTCATTATATCGGAATCCTTGGTTAATTGATTTAATGCATAAAGCAGGTATGAGGCAAGTTTTTCTTGGAATTGAATCAGTTCATCAACAAAGCCTTGATGCTATGAATAAGCAAAATACAACTCCAGCTATGGTCAAAAAAGTCGTTGCTGCACTTCAAGATCGTGGAATATCGATTTTTGGCGGTGTTATAATTGGATTTCCAGGAGAGACCAAAACAATGGTAAGACAAAATATTCAATTTGCTAGATCATTAAATTTGACTTGTATTCAATTTACACCTATTACGGCTTTTCCAGGAACAGATTTTTATAATGAAATGAAAGAACAAAATATGATTACAAGTCACAATTACAAACACTATAATCTATTTCATCCAATGATGAGAACTAAGCAATTATCTAATATAGAAATGTATAGATTAGTAGCTGAAGCCTATTCTGCTTATTATTTAAGTAGTAATTGGTTGAGACTAGTTGCAAAAAGATATTGCAATCCATTTGGTAAATTTAATTGGATGGGTAGAAATGTTCCTCGATTTGTTAAAACTTGTATCGTGAGTGGAGTTGAAATGCTTCATAATATGGGAATGACAAGTAGTATAATTTCTGATGAAATGAAAGCAATAATGAAGGAAGGAAAAATTATCAAATCTTTAGTAACTCACAAATCAGATATTCAGGAAAAGAAAGATGAGATCCCTCCTCTCACGAAAAAAAGCCAAGAATCAGCTAAAATTCCTATTGAATCAATTTAGTGGTGAAATGAAATTCACATATTATATACTATCTAGGGCATAAAAATAGAATTAGGATCTTAATTAAAGCCTAATTTTTTATGAGATAATATTTAAAATTGTATTACAAGCCTATTGAATTTTAACTTCGAAATTTTCCTAACCCCATGGTCACCAGAAGCATAATCACAAATAATTAATCCTGCCTCTTCGAGTTTCTTAATTTGAGCAGATATATTGGCCTCAGTCATCTTTAAATTAGCGGCGATATTCGAAACATCCATCGGTTCCTCTTGGATATGATTAAGTATTTTACGCCTAGTTCGCGAAGATAAGGCTTTAACTATTTTTTCAATTTGTTCATCTGAGTCTATAGATATAGATTCAGACTTATTATGCAAATTAACTTCTAAAA
>JBHLQA010000117.1:0-1383 GCA_048885285.1 Candidatus Odinarchaeota archaeon | reverse complement strand
ACCACTTTGTGTGATCTCCATAACTTTTTATCAAACCCTTAATAAATATCGAATTGGTATGTACATGAAACCTATATTTTTTAATGTATATATATTTACCTTGTGTATCTTTTGTAAGATTTCAATACATATGCTTACGAAAATTACAAATGACATTGAAAATCATTGAATATGTAAAACAAAATTTTATTTGGATAGATATTTGTTTAATAAAAAAGAACAAAAAATCTTAATGATAAACTTACTTTTTTTAAGAATTAAGCGAAGTATATTTATATCCATGAAAATTTTAAATAAAAACGTATTCGAAAAAGAGAAATTAATTTAAACATTATGAACTCATACCATTCTAATTTTCATAAAATAGTCTAAAAATTTATTAAATAGAAGTATCATTTTTTAATAATATTTAAATTTAAGAACATTAAGTATTAAATAATGTGATTTGCATTCTTTATTTTTTTGTAAAAAAAAAATCTACAAAAATGATATCAGAAATAAGGTATCAATAAAATTCCACTTGAGATTTCTCAATTAAGAATAAATAATTAACTTTTTTAATATTAAAATATAATAAATAAAAAAATAATGAATAATATATTATAAAAAATTCAAATCCTTAAGATAAGTCAATTTTTCCTTATTTTTGATTTCTTATCGTTCTAAATTTACGATCATCAGATGATTTGAGAACAATTAAAATTCAAATTATCCTTGTTATTAATCATTTATATACTTATATTACTTATGTTACATATAAATATAATATTTACAAATAAAAATGTATGAGTAATTCACAAATGAACCGAAATTTAGCTCAAAAATCTTAAATGAAAAAAAAACTAATTCAGAAAGATGAAATAAATTGAAAGAATCAACAAATGTTATAACTGTTAGAATTGATGAAAGTTTAAATGATAATTTAGAGAAGGTTCGAAGAAAATTGGGTATTTCTAAAGCTGATCTTATTAGAAACTATTTAGAACTATCAAAATATATAATTAAACAAAAAGGTTCACTTCAATCTTTAAATGATCGAGATTTTATGATAATAAAAAGAAGTTTTGCAAGAAAACTTGTTGATAAAGAAGAGGAAGAAGATCAAATTAAGTTAGGAGATAAATTAGCGCGTTTCATAAATGATTGCGCGAGAATAAATGGTAAAATTGATGATATCTCTTATAAATTGGATTTATGTGATAACCTAGGGTTATTTCGAAATTTTATTGATGATAATAAATATATTTTAATAGATAAGAAATTTGGACCTCAAAAATTTGTTGAAGCTTTTGCTTGGAGAATTTTTAATCAAGGTGAATTTAATGCAAATTGGACTACCTCGAAAATTACTGATCAAAGCAAAATACGAACTGCTTATCAAAA